>JBHLNW010000130.1:0-8750 GCA_048941185.1 Promethearchaeota archaeon | reverse complement strand
ATTAATGAATCGATTGTAAAAGAAGAGAAAGTAAAGTTTAGCGTTATCGGTAGGCTTTCAATGTTACCACCAAAAGCAAGAGCAAAAATTCAGGAATTAATCGATTTTACACAAAATCATGACCAAAATTTCATAAATCTCTGCATAATGTATGATGGTCATGAAGAAATTGTAGATGCTGTGAAATCAATAATCAATGATGGTATAAATGCAGAAGATATAGATGGTAATTTGATTAAGAAATACTTATATACCAAGAATTTCCCTCCTTTGGATTATATTATTAGAACTGGAATGGAGGATGGTGCTAGAATTTCAGGATTTTTGTTGTGGGATTCTTCGTATGCTGAATTTAAATTTAGAGAAGATTTATGGCCTGATTATAATAAAGAAATGGTAATTGAAGATTTAGAAGATTATATAAGAAGAAATCGAAGAATGGGTAAATAAAACTTCTTAATTTTTTTTAAGTTAAAACTTAAGTAATTGACTTATTATTAATTATTTAACCTAAAAAATAATGAGATATTTGAATTAGTTATAATTATCTGAATAAAAAAAACTGTCAATTATGTCAAACGTAAACAACATCATCTCTTTAAATATATCAAAATTCCCGCAAAATTTATTGATTTCTGGGATAGATTATGAAATTAAAATTCATGCAGTAAACACTTCAAGCAAAAAAGAAACATTTAAATTCGATTTTGAGGGAGAAAATCTAACTATTAAATCAGAACCTCAAGAATTTAACAATCATCTAGAGTTTGGTCCGGGAGAAAATAAAGATATAACTTTAAAATTAAACCCGACTGCTGATGGTTCTGGGAAATTAATTATAAATGTGAATTGGTTGAAACTTACTGAATATAAAGTAAAAGTTCAAAAAGTTAGAGAGGTTGTTCCTGTCAGCAAAATAAACGCAATTTTAAAAAAATATGCTTTTACTGTTACAAAAAAGTTTGAATTGTTTAATTCTGAAGATTTTTTTATTAATATGGATAAAAATGCGTTAAAAAAAGCCGTACAGCAATTAAAAGCTTTAAGAGAAGAATTCAATTCGGCAAAATCCATGGGTTCGCCCACTTCTAAATTAACTGAAAAAATAGATTCATCTATTAAACAAATAGCAAAAGGTTATATTTCGATTAATAATCCTCAAAAAGCTTTAGATTATGCATTAATGCTTTCCAATAAAAATGAACAAATTAATTTTTATATAGATATAATTCGAGCGTATGCTTCGAAAGACTTCAATCAAATGGTTCAATTAGCTCGAAATTTACAAGATTTAGATCTCCAACTAAAATTATTACAATTTTTAACTATAGATCAAGTTCTAATCAATCCGGAACAAGCAGTTAGAACAGGATCACTAATTCAAGATCCTAAAATTAAAGAAGATCTTATAAGTAATATATTTGGTCAAATATATGAGTCAAATCCATTATTAGCTCAGAAATTAGTAGAATTAATAGACAATGATTTTCTAAAAATAAATGTTTCATATAATATAGCCAAAAAGTTATATAGCCAAGAAGCTCGCACTGAATTAATTAATATTTTTAATTTAATTGTTCAATTAAGCCTTAGTTCATATATCAAACACAATGAAAATCGAAAATTAAGAAAACATTCTTATGAAGCTTTAAAGGATGTAATTTATACTCTTGCTGAATATGATAGTCCTAACACAGCACTTTCGATTATCGAAAATATTACTCATCAAGAGCTTAAAGAAAAAATATCAAAAAATCTAAATGATACCATTTATGTAATGGTTGATGAAATACAAACAAAAATTGAAGCAACACCTATCTTTTCTCAATATTTCTTGTTGAATACTTTTGTATCTCAAGTTAATACAGAAATTACAAATTTTAGCTTAATTGGTGGAAATGTAAGTAGCAATATTCTTGTAAATGATTTCAATTTTCCAATTATATTCCTATCTTTATTTAGTTTTGATTTTAGTATTTTCCCAATATTAGATCGAGTATATAATGATTTGAAATATTCACTAAATAAATCAATGGCATATTTTGTCTTTCCATCAAAAGAAAACTATAATCAAAATGAATTAAAGACTCTTTCAACTTCATTAAAACAGTTTTTTAAGAACATGAGTAGTGCTTCAGGTCAAATATTAATTTTTAATTTAGATTTTATTCCATATTTGGGAAAACCTACGATAATAATATCATCTGAGAATGATATAGGCGATCGACTTTATTCAAAAATCAAAAAAGTTGGAGATACTATTAATTTGATCATTGATGACACTGTGTTTAAAGGAGGTAAAATATCTAACGAGATTGCGCAGATATTTCCTCAAAACAACTCTAAAATCATCAATTTAGTATTATCTTATGAATTTATTAACGATTATAATATTTTTAAAAGTTTTGTCCAATCTTTACTTTAAAATAAAGTTGATTAACCAAAATTATAAAATTAAAATTTTTTATATATATTGTAAAAAAAACAAAGATATCTTTAAATTAGAAAACAGCGCAAACTAATCAGAAGGGAAAACTTTTATGGCAAAAGACAAAAAAAAAAAACAAAAGAAAGAGAAAAAGAAAAAGAAAAAATCTGGACAGAAAGGAGACACTCTTTCTCAATTATATGCTAAAAAAGGTAAAGCATATGCACCAGCTATTTCACTAGGAAATAGTATTGATAGATCTGGTGATAAGTTGTTTCTAGGGAAGGATTATCGTGAAGTGCATATCCCTGAGAGACCATGGGCAGATATGTTAGCTGATACTGAACATTGGACGCCTTTAGCATTTACTCATGGTATTGAAATGGAATTAATAATAGCGGATGACAATGGTGATTATCCTCCTGGAGAAGAAATGGTTTATCGGATGAAAGAAATTGTAAAAGATGCAATTAAAATCATGGATGAGATCTTATTCGAAGGAAGGAACGATTTTTTACCAGTACCAGACTATATTAGGCAAAAAGTATTAGCTCGACCTTGGGGAAGAGATGATCTTGAAAAGGGATATGCAATGGACATTCGTTACGCTTTAGGAGATTCTTATGTAGATATTGATACATTTGCCAGAGATGGAAATGTCACAGCAATAACTTATATATTAGAGCTTGTTACTCCCCCATGTGCTTATGTTGAGGAATTAGCTTTCTGGGCTAGTACATTATTCTTATTAGCAAAAGCCACCCTTCCTAAGGATTTACACATTATTGCTTCTGCTATAAATCCAGCGACTAGAGAATATATGAGAGGAGTAAGTCAAGCGGACCATTCTCATTTAGGTAATTTTGAATCAGAGTTGGAAAAGATCCAAGCCTATTGTATGATTCGCAATTTTATACCACATATCATTGCTCTCACATGTAATTCACCCATTTTAAATAATAAGCCTACAGATGTAGTAAAGATTATAAATAATAGAATCACAGCACCAAATTGTGTGAGATCATTAAGACTAAAAAATAATACAACGATGTTAAGCAATAATGATCCAACCCATTTCATTCCATATTTAACATCGTCAGATCAGAATTCACAAAACTACTTTCTCCAAGTAGTACAAAAAGCCAGTTTAGAAGATGGTCGCTTTCAAGATGTATTTCCTTTCACAGATTGGGGTACAATAGAAGTACGGATAAGCGATGCACAAATTTCTATTTGTCGCCGAATAGGTATTGCCCTCTTAATACAAACTATGTGCTATAAGGCTAAAAAATTACTTCAAAATGGTATTTGGGTTCCTGATGCGGGAAGTAATACCATTGCACCAAATCGAAAAGCAGCTATTGATCGTGGTTTAATTTCTCTATTTCGACCCGCACCAGATCTCACTCGAGAAAAATTAGCTCAATATGATCCTGAATTTGCTGAACAATATCTAGGGCCAAAAGATCAACCAGTACGTTACATGATGCAAGCAGTTCAAAGAATGTTTTTCTATTTAAAAAATGAATTAAAAGAATTAGGCTTTTTATACTCGCCATTTATGAAACCGATTTTACAGTCTGTTTTTGGCAGTGTCTCTTATGCTGAGCCTCCAATAACAGAAGCAGAATATCAACTTTCACTTTATGATTATAAATTAAAAAATGGAGAAAATCCAAGCATATTATATGATTTAATTTACTTTACAGTTCAATATTGCCAAGATCCTTTAAATAATCCACTTACAGGAGTTTTGACGCTTCCTAAAGAAATGAGGGATTAATCATCATTATTAATAATTAGGGGATAAAATAATGCTAACATGCACCATAGAACAAGACGGAAAAGAAAGAGTAGAGCATTTACTTGTCATTGATGCTCATTCTCATCTAGGTCAAGATGTGGATGGCGCCACAATGATGAATCCTTTAGCTCCAGGTGTCGGGACATTCGATTTTTGGGGTAATGTACAAGGTAGAGTAAAAGCTGATTGGGAAAAAACTGGAGAACAGTCTTTTACTACTACTATGGATGGAAAATTTACAAAAATTTCATGGTCTTTTACAACATTTCCTTTTACAGATAAGCTTTATTATGAGCTTGAAAAGTTAGGAAATAGATATTCTGATTTAAAAGAAAAATCGAAGTTTTATTCATTTATTGATATGGGTGTTTGTTTCCCTTTCCAAGATACTTTTAGAGATAAAATGCCAGAAGCATTGTATAGGGCAAGTAATATCAATGTTTCACGGTTTACAACTCGTTTTCCATTCTCTATGAAGTTAATTGGCTATGGTCGCTGTGATCCGATGGAGGGGCAAAAAGCTCTAAATGAAGTAAAACACATAAGGGAAACACTTGGACTTCGAGGTTTAAAGTTGCATCCAAGATCAGAAGGGTATATTGATAAAATGACCTCTGAAATGGTTATTAATGTACTTGTTGAAGCTGCAAGTTATTCCTTACCAGTTATTTTTGATACGAGAGGCAGGGGATCAATATTGGAAATTGGAAAATTAATCAGATCTGCAAGAAACGTAATGCAATCAAATTTTCCAGATTTATTACCTCATTTTAAAGTGATCATTGCCCATTTTGCTCAAGGAAATATTGGTGATTATGATGTATACAATACAATTGTTCAACCAAATACATATGGAGATCTTTCAATGTTGCACGGTGAAGGTGCTGGGAACTTTTTTGAAAGTTTTCGCAAATGGTTTCAATCTAATAACAAGAAAAGTGTAGATAATCGAGATTGGTCAGAATATCTTCTCTATGCTTCAGATTATCCATATTTTGGTGATGCTCATGCTCAAAAATTGATGAAATATATTATTAATAAGCAATTCTTTGATACAGGAGGAACAATTTCAGATATCAGAAATATCCTTGGATTAAATCAATTAAGAATTTTACCAGAGTATAACACTCCTCAAAATCAAAAAGAAGTAAAGCCCACACCAAGCATAATCATCTCCAATCCTCAATTTCATCAAAATAAGATGAGTACTTATGATATCTCAATCATAGCTTTGGCAAGATTAATCGTAGAGAATAAAGTTGACATTAAAAGGTTTTGCATCCAATTTAAAGATACTTGGAATACTTTTAGTGATGATATCTTATTAACTACATTTTCAAATAATACAAAACAAGAGAGAAATCTATTATTAATGAATTTAGTGAAAGATCAAATAGCTATATTTGCACCATTGGATTCAAGCATTGAATGGAAAAAGTTTGGTTATAATTACTTCAATCCAGAAGATCGAGCATTTTTTGCATCAGTGTTTAAGCAAAATTATTTAACTATGGATGTGAAAAAAACAGTAGATACTTTTTCTCATATCTATAATTAAAGCATAAATGGTAGGGATATACCTAATATATTTTTTTATACTAATTAATATTAGAGTAAATATTATAATTCTACATTAGGACCTACATAATTAATTGCTATTTAGGGATGCAATTTGAAAGGAATTGTGATTTTAAATCTAGATAAGAAATCTGAATTGGTTAAAGATCTTGAATATCCACAAGATATCTGCGACGAATTAGGAGTAACAGAATCGATGCTTTCAACTGTTTTTGAGGAACATAAGAAGATTAGGACAGGTCCCAATTATTTAGAAATGCAAATTAAGCGTGATCTTAGTGTAGCCAGCTTTTTCACCGGTCACTCTTCTAAACATTTTATAGGGAAAGGAGATCATGTAATTACTGTGTTTCTTTCTGATGAAGATATACTTCCAAAAAATTTTGAAGGTCAAGTGAGAAGAATAGCTTTTGAATTATTACCTCAAAGAAAGGAAAAAAAGTTTAAAGAACTTATTGCAGAATCCTATAAGTTGTTAGAAAAAGGCAAACTTGATGTTTATTGGCAAGAAAGACGAGAGTTTGAACAAGAAATAGGAGAAAAAAAGGACAAAATTGATGATCTTGCTCAAAAAGTATCTTTATTAGTTTCTGACAGATCTGAACATCTAAGAAACGTAGAAGCTTTGAAAGATGAAGTAGCCGGATTATATTCAAAATTAGAAAACTGGAGTAGCCAAATGGCCGAATTAAATGAATTTAATGCTACTTTAACCTCAAAAAATAGAGAATTAAATAGATTATTAAATGTACAAAAACTTGCATTAGACCAAAAAGATGAAAGAATTAATAATTTAAAATCAAAATTAGGAGACACAGATGAAATTGAAAAAGGTGCTGAGCAGATACTAAAAGAAATCAAAAAAATTAAGATGGAGAAGGATACTTTAAACAAAGAAGTCGAAAAGTTGAATGAGATTAATAAAAAGTTGAAATTTAAGGCCTTAAAAGCACAAAGAGGCAGTGAATCAGTTCCAGTTTTGGAAGATGAAATTAAAAAATTGAATGATAAGATTTTGGGCATAAATAATGAAAAAGAGAATATTAAGCGAGAATTATCAGATTTAAGGGAAGAGATAAAACTTGTTCGCCAAGAACGGGATAAGTATTATAATATTATAAAAGAAAAGAATCTTCTTTAATTCAAGTTTGATGTTAAAGTGGTGAAAAATTACTATTTTTTAAAGGATTCAGCAAGAAAGTTAAGATTCCATTCTAAAACAGGGCTATTAAAGGATTGTAATTCCTTGGAAAAATCTTCTCTTTTAATTTGAGTCGGATCTTCTCCAGCATCAATACGATTTTTGACTAATTCAAGAATTTCTCTAATATATTTATTTTCTAAGGAAAATGCTTCTTTAGATGCTAATTTACCATGTCCAGGAATAACAACTTTAAAATCAAGATTCATGAGTTCTTCATTTACAGAAATCCATCCTTCAGGATCTCCAGAGCCTAACCAAGGATCTTCTCTTACAAATAAAAGATCTCCAGCAAATAAAACTTGTTCCTCAGGGATATATATTATTACATCTCCATCCGTATGAGCTTTTTTAAAAGTTCTCATTTGAACTGATTCACCTTTTCCATATATAACACATCCTTCTTTAAAAGTAAGTTTGGGTTCTCGAAGGGAAAAATCGTCTGAACGTACTGTCCTGACAAATTTCAGATCATTTTCAATATCTTTTTTTTTCCACTCATCCGTCTCATTTTTAAAAGATTCTTCCATTTCAGTTAAATTCATGCTCTTTATTTCTTTAATTCTTTTCCTGTCTTCTGTTTGGATATTGTTAAGGGTTCGACCAGATGTCATTATTTGAATGGATTTATCAAAAATAGATGCTCCTATAAGGTGATCTAAATGAAAATGTGTAATTACAATAAAATTAGGCTTTTTTTGAGTATATTCGATAGCAGCTTTTTTTAAATCTTTAGCTGCGTCTATATTAGCAGTAGTATCAATAACTATCAAATAGTCTTCAATGTCGATAAAGCCAGCATTTCCACCCATACCAGAATTTTCTTTACCAATAGCAGCATAAGCGCTTTCTGAGAGTTTATAGAGATCAAAAAATTCTGACTCAAAATCTAATTCTTTCACAAAATCAAATAACATAAATTTTTTTAGTATATACTCTTGAAAAACTTTTGTGATTTTTTATATTTAAACCTTCAAATTAGTTTATAAGTGCTTATCTTGACAGTTTTATAAATAAGATGAAAATATAATAGATTTATATATTTGAATAGTCATAAAATACATACTATCTTTTAAAAAAAGGGTTAAGTTAATGTTAAAAAGAAACAACCATAAATTTGTTTTTTTTATAGCAATTTTTTTGACAAGTTCTATCATGGTTTTCACTGCAAGTGCCAATTTTTATGTTTCTAGTGATATTGTTGAAGTTAATAATGATTACGATACTGAATCATTGAGGACTGCTGCTATTTTTGGTGATATTACAATTGATGCACTATTAACTACAAACACCTCAACGAATGGCAATTGGACATGGGCAAAAAATATTGGATTGTGTACTGGATTTGGTACCCCAGGGAGCCCTTACAGAATACAAAGTCATACTTTTGATAATGCTTTAGCAGCGGATGATTGTTTAAGGATCTTAAATTCACGAGATTATTTTATTATTCAAGGTTGTTCCTTTATAAACGCTGGTTTCATGTCAGCTGGCGTCTATTTAAACAATGTTACTAATGGAAGAATTCTTAGCAGTTATTCTCATGACAATTATATAGGAATTGAGATGGAGTTTGTTAATAATACTGAAATAAGAGATTCCCATATTTACTATACAACCGCTGGATTAATTATAGATAACTCCCACTTTAACACTATTAATAATAATAATATATCAGAAAATTTAGATATTGGAATATATGTAACTCAGAGTACTTTTAACACTATTTCCTATAACCT
>JBHLNW010000129.1:0-8855 GCA_048941185.1 Promethearchaeota archaeon | reverse complement strand
TATGCATTTGTTCCCGCTGAATTCTTTGCTGGTCAAAAATTATGGACGATTATAACATCGATGTTTATGCATGGAGATTTTGTTCATATAATAATGAACATGTGGTTTTTTATCATAATAACAGATAATTGTGAACATGCGATGGGTCATGTCTTATATTTGATTACTTATTTTGTTTCAGGATTTTTTGGCACATTATTACATGCTTTAAGTACGTTAATTTGGCCACCATTATCGACTATTCCTTCTTTAGGAGCTTCTGGTGCAATATTTGGTTTAATGGGTGTCTATTTAATTCTTTATTCAGAGAATAAGTTTTATCTCCCATCCGCAACAGGTACTTCGATGCGAAAAGTAAGTGCAGGCTATTTTATAATTACATATTTTATAGCTGAATTATCATATGCTCTTTATTCGTTAATTGATCCGTTTAGTATTGGGTCAACAGCTCATTTCGCCCATGTAGGAGGTTTTATTGGAGGCGCCATCATTGCGGGAATATATAAAGGGGTAAAAGGCACATCTTATAAAAAGAAAAAACCTTAATTTTTTCATTTTTTATTTTTTTCTTTTTTATAAAATTTTTTCAATCATGGGTTATTTAGAACCTTATTATTGTAAACTCTAAAAATAATATTATTGATAAAAATGTCTACACATATTATTGTAGTAGGGATGGGTTATGTTGGAATTCCTATGGCAACTTTGCTTGCTGATGTCGATGATTTCTATGTTACGGGAATCCAACGTAAGTCTCAACGATCAGGATGGAAAATAGACTGGCTTAATCAGGGAAAGAATCCATTTGAAGGGGAAGAACCTGGGTTGGATCAGTTAATTGCTAAAGTGGTTAAAAATAAAAAATTCAGGGTATCCGATAATTATAATGAAGTAGCTAACGCAGATTTCATACTAATTGACGTTCAGACTCCTGTAGATTTAGATTCTAAAAGGCCTATGTATGAATCATTAGAAGAGGTCTCTAAATCAATCGCACCACATCTAAAGAAAGGGGCAACTGTGATTATAGAATCAACTGTTGCACCAGGTACAACTGATAATATAATTAAGCCAATTTTGGAAGAGGGAAGTGGTCTGAAAAGAGGAGAGGATTTTTATTTAGTTTTTTCATTTGAGCGTCTTATGCCAGGAAAATTGTTAGAATATATAACGGATATGGAAAGAGTAATTGGAGGAGGATGTAGTGAAGCTAAAGAAAGAGCTAAATTCTTATATGGAAAGGTAGTAAAAAAAGATTTGCAAATTACAGATACACTTACAGCAGAATTAACAAAATGTATAGAAAATACTTATAGAGATGTAAATATCGCTTTTTCAAATGAAATGGCGTTGTTATGTGAAGATTTCAATAGAAATATATTTGAAATCATCGAACTAATCAATCGTAGGCCTGATAGAATGATGCATTATCCCGGTAGTGGTGTAGGAGGTCATTGTTTAACAAAAGATCCTCACCTACTCGTATATGGACATCGCACATATACAGATCATAAATATAATTCAGATATTTTGTTAAAAGCAAGAGATATGAATGATTTTATGCCAAAACATATGGTTGAATTGATGGAAGATGTATTTAGAGAATCACGTAGATTGGTAGATAATATTAAGATTGTTCTTTTGGGCGTTTCATATAAAGCCAATACGGATGATACAAGAAATACACCAACGGAAAATATAATTAATGTTTTAAAATCTAGATACCATTCTCATAATATTGTTTATATCGCCCATGATCCATATGTAAAAAAGAGAGATTACAAGAAAACAGAATTAACTGATGATTTTGATAAAGCTGTTTCTGGAGCGGACGTTCTAATGTTTGCAACAAATCACAAAGAATATTACGATATTGATCTGGTTGATTTAAAAAAGAAATTAAGAACACCAATTATTATTGATGGTAGAAATATTTTTAATAAGAAATTGGTGGAGGAAAAAGGATTTATTTATCGTAAAGTGGGAGAAGGTCCCATAATGCCTTAAAAGGTATTAAAAGATGAAATTTATATCTCAGAATTCTTGCGGAATTCACAATTAAATCCTACCATTTTATGATTTAATTTTTGAGACTTATTATTTAGTCTTTATTTTCTTCGGCTTCTCTTAGTTTTCGTAGTTTCTGAGCTCTTTGATACCACATATTAAGCATTCCTCAACTAGTATTATAGCAATCGTCATCAAATTCGAGATCCAAATAATCTTCTTGATCTTCCATTATTTTGTAATCACCTATTTTCTGAATTTCTCTAAAGAAATATGCAATATTAAAGTGGTGATTATAAAAAATAAAACCTTAATTGTGAATAGAAATTTTTTATAATTCCTTAAGCTATAATTTTGATTTCCAATAAAACAGAATAAAATTTTTTGTTTTAATCTCGAATTCTTCGCGGAATTCGTAAGAATAGACCCTAGCTTTTTATGATCTATTTCTTGAGATTTAATTATTTAATTTTTGTTTTTTTTCCTTAGTCGCCTTTTTTTTATACCTCTTATGCAAGATATTAAGCCATCGATAATGCCTCAACCAGTACAGTGAAGTTCATCATTGTATGAACTTGAAATTTCACTGTCCATTTTATTTTTCCATTCTGACATAATTTTATCAATGTTTAGCTTTTTTAGATAAAAAAACAAATGAGGAAATAAATATGTTTTTATTATAGTTTTAAACCAAATTACCATAAATTTTTAAAAACAAAATCTATCTTTTATTTAATTTATATATTTCAGAATAGTGATTTTATTGCTTTTTCAATATTGGAATATAATCCAAGGCTTTTTTAATTGGGTTGCTGAATCAGCAGCAATAATGATGGTTTTAAGTGGAGCAATGGCTATAACCTGGTTAGGTTATGAAAGAAAACGTCGAGGATCTTTTACCAAAAGGAAAGCAGATGTGGAAAAATTTGATGTTACTAAATTTTTACGTGGAATGTCATATTTAGGTTTGATACTTGGTATATTTGTTATTTGGAGTGGTGTAATGGGATTGATATTAGATATTCCTCCAAGTCGTCAATATGCTGTTGTTTCTGGAGATGAAGCCAACCATTTCGCGTGTATTTTTTTAATTGTAATTGGAATTGCTATGTTTTTCAAACCTATTTCAGATCTACCACTTTCCAGTATTCTAGGACTTATTGCAGGAAGTGCTACTGCGTTTATCCTAGCAATAGTTATACCAGATTCTGTTACCAATTTACTTGGAACAAGTGTAGTAAAATGGGCACTTGTGATTATATTTATTATAGTAACAATTGTGGTGGGACTAACTGCAAAGTTTTATATTGGTACACTTCAAAAAATATCAAAATTCCTATCTTGGCCACCAATTGCGTTTATAATCATGGTGTTCTGTTTCGTTCAAGGGTTATGTTTATGGATCGGTGGTTTTAGTATCTTTTCTAATCTCCTTTAATTCAAACTATAATTTTTTTTATTATTCTTTTTACTTTTGAAATAAGCTATTTTTCATTATTTTATTAAAGGTTAGATTTTTATTTAGCTTAATAACGTGAAATATAGTTAAAAATGGCCGGTATAAAAGAATTAAAAGAAGAAGTTTCTGATATGCGTAAAAGCATAGAAAAATTAACAGAAGAGTTACGTGAAACTAACTTAGCAATAAGAGAATCATTAAAGATGACCTCAGAAGCTATTAAACAAGCAAGTGAAAAATTTTCGCAAGCATTAGAGGACACTATGGAGAGGATGTCAGATTTGACAATTCAGATGAATATTAGAGACACTATCCTAAAAAGCCTCGGAATTGATGGAATGATTCCAGATTTTCTAAAGAAAAAGAAATAAGACTTAAAGCTTTTGTTTTCCTTCCCACCTTTTAGTAACAAAATATAGGACAACAAGCGACATAATATACACTATAGTAATTGTTAACCATAAGTACATTTCATTAAGATTATTATCTATCGCACCCATAATAGTTTTATAAATGAAAAAGATGCTAAATAGTGCTAAAAGGCGAATGGCAGATTTTAGTTTATCCATGATTCTTTACTAATTTTTATTTAATATTTAAAATAATATAATACTTAAAATTAAAAGTATAATAAAGTATAATTATAAAGGTATATTAGATAAGAAAATGTCTGAAAGAACTCCTCCTATTTGTTATATTTGTGGTATTAGTTGCCAAAATGATATGGAAAATACCCATTATTGCATATGCGACGTTGCTATTTGCCATGGATGTATTAATTCTGTTAAGAAGAATGATAGCACTTGGATTTGTCCGCATTGTAAAGAAGAAAATGATGTTGAAAAAAGTTTACTTTTCCGATCTACTTAATTCCACATAGGATAGATTTCTCTTAAAAGTAAGTTAATTATATGATTAATAGCCGATGATGAAAAAATATTTAAAATGATTTCTATATGAAAAAATTGAGGAAGACTGAGGCTTCAACCAAAATGCTGTTAAAAACTCAAAAAGATAAATAAGTTTTCATTATTTCACATATTAAAAGTTAATTAAATTTTTGGATTTAATATGCCAGCTAATATTATCTCAAAGGTCGTAGAACTAGAAAATTGTAATAAAGACTTATTAATAAAAGCCATTTTTAAGCCAGAGTTTTGGATAATGGTAAACCCTGCTAAATCAATGCAGGCGGAATTTACAGCTCCAAACGTATTATATACTAAAATAATTGATGAGATCATTAATATTAAAATTGAAATGGAAGGCGAACTAGTATTACAAGATATAGGAGAACAAGAAGAAGGAAAAGGACGATTGATTGAAATGAATGTTCGGAACAATAAAGATGTTAGAGAGTTAGAAGGTCGAATGCGGATAAAAGCAATTTCCAATAATAGATCAAAAATAGGAGTTTTTATAGACAGTTTTAAATTGGGCAGTGATTTTCTTAATTTAATTGGAAGAAGCGCAGCAGAGCTTACATTAAGAACAAAAATTACTGAAATGCTACGAAATTTAGAGAAATTTGTGAAATCTAAATCTTTAGAGGATTTATTATAGTATTGATATACAAGAGATTAATTAATATAAATACATTACATTTATTGAGTACTGTGAAAAACTAGGGTTAAAAAATGAATATATGGATAATGGAAAGTGATTCGGGCATTACTCTTGTCTACAAACCATATATGGACTTTCCTGTAAATGAGGATCTTGTTTCTGGATTATTAACAGCTCTAAATCAATTTACTATAGTAGAATTTAAACAAGGAATAGAATCTATTGAAATGGGTGGACTTAGATGGGTATATATAATGGATAAAGATACCAATCTTTTATTTATTGGCGCAGATGCTAAAGATGTCACAGCAGAAATTCTAAGAGCCCGATTAGATGTGATTCGGCAAACCTTTATTACACAATATGCAAATGAAAAGAATAGGTGGGGGAGTAAATGGGCAGGAAATGTGGAGATCTACAAACCTTTCGAGAATGTAATTGATGAGTTCTATTCTCAATGGAAACAGGCGGAACGTATTACTACAGTTGCTGAATTTTTTGATATTATTGGAATTTTTCAACAAATATTAAATTTAATTATTAATGTAATAGAAGCTCATTTACCTGAAAAAAAGAAACAGATCATTTATGATAGAATTGAAGATATATTTAGACAATATTCACATCTAGAAATTGTTAAGAAAAATCCCGAGTTAAGTAAAATTATTTTTGTTAAAAATGTTGGATTCAATATTATTGGCATAGATCCAATGAATAGTGACATGTACCTTGTTGAAAAACAGATTATCAATTTAATTAGAAATATTGTTATAATTCTCAAAGCAGAAGAGGGATATTATCCCAGTCTAAAGTATTTCATTGAGGAGAATATATTCGATTATTTGTTATCAAACTTTAGCCTATTGAACGATTTGAATTTATTCACATTTTTACTTCAACTTTTTCTAATAAAGTGAATTATTTTCAATCTAACGGTTATTATTAGGATCAACGAATAAGAAATCAAGAAACCCATTGAAGATTTCGATGTATTCTTTCTAAAAGTAAAATTGATTTAATTTAATTAGATTTATTAAACGCAATTTATTTAATTTATTAATTAACTTCGAATAATTAAATTCAAAAAATAATGGAACCTGTACTGCTAATCATCATTTTCATTTTGTTTTTTCTCATTATTTTGAGTTATTCGAAATCAAATTTAGATTTTGTAGCAATTTCTCTACTATGTTGTTTTATTGCTGCTACAATAACAGCTTTAGTTGTAGGAACAACAATAGATACCTTTATTTTATCAATTGAATGGGAAGCAATTATTATTATCCTAAGCATGAGCATTATAACTAAAATCGCTCAAGATTCAAACATATTAGAATTTGTAGCAGTTAAACTTTTTAAGTTATCGAGAGGAGAACAGCGAATTTTTTTTTGGCTTCTCTGCATAATTACTACTTTATTGGCAGCTATAATTAGTGATGTTGTAGTCGTATTAATTTTGGCTCCGATTGTTGTAAGACTTTGTCATTTTCTTAAGATTAGAGCCGGCACATATCTGTTAGGAATGACTATTTGCATAAATATTGGCTCTATCATCACCCCATTCTCGAGTGGAGAAAATATTATAATATCCACTTTTTTTCAACTAGATACATTGTATTTCATCCAATATTATTGGATATTTTCTTTCTTTTTATTATTTACGACGATTTTCTTAATAGATAGATTCATTTTAAGAAAAGAACCAAAAATAGATGATCTTCAAAAGAAATTTGTAATAGATTTAATAGACACAGATATTATGGTAAAAAATAAGAAAATGTTTTATTTCAATAGTATTGCCATAATAGTAACCATTATTCTATTTGCTACTCTTCCACTACTATATTTAACAGCGGGAGTTTCTGCTTTAATTTTAGTGTTGGTAAATAGGAGTTATACAAAAAAGCCCATGAGTGAACTTCTAAGAGATATTGAATGGGAAATCATCTTCTTCTTCATAAGCCTTTATGTTGTAATTAAATGCATGTTAGAAGCAGGATTTCAAGAAATATTTGTAGCAATTCCGTTTGAAACTTTTAATCCCTTTCTAATATCACTTCTTTTACTTATAATCATTAGTTTCATTTCAGGGGTGGTCGCTAATACCCCAACTGCCCTAATTTTTATTCCAATAGTTCAAACTCTGATAAGTGATTTTGGATCAGTACCTTTATTTTTTTCCTTTATAATCGGAATTAATTTAGGAGGTAATTTTATACCCCAAGGAGCAGCTTGTGACATGATGACCCTAAAGATAGCTCGAGATTCAGGTGTAGAAAATATGAGTTATAAGCGTCTAT
The DNA here is from genome assembly GCA_048941185.1 of Promethearchaeota archaeon. Lineage (GTDB taxonomy): Archaea > Asgardarchaeota > Lokiarchaeia > Sigyniarchaeales > SOKP01 > Loki-b32. The sequence goes on along the minus strand of JBHLNW010000129.1, from coordinate 1,523 downwards.
TAAAGATGGGAGGATCTTTTGCGTTAATACATCTAGGAATCTCAATTATTTTTTTGTTAATTCTCGTTCCAATATTTGGATAGATAAAACAGAAGATATTAGTATAAGAAAAAATAAAATAGATAAATATGGTTTATTTATAACCAACCTCTCAAGCGCATCGCTTCAATAACACGCTCAAGAGATATCATATACGCACCCATACGATTATGGGTGTTGAATTTTTTAGCTTGTTCAACTGTGGATCGGTAAGCTCTTGTCATAACCCTATCTAATGCCTCAAAAACCTCCTTCTCTGTCCAGAAGTAACGATAATATCCTTGTACCATTTCAAAATAGGATACAGTGACTCCACCAGCATTGCAAAGGAAATCTGGAATCATAAGAACGCCTTTTTCAAATAAAGTTTGGTCTGCCTCCGGTGTTGTTGGACCATTAGCAAGTTCCGCGATAATTTTAGTATTAATATTATCTGCATTTTTCCTTGTTATCACATTCTCAAGTGCAGCTGGTACTAAAACATCGCATTCTAATTCCAACAATTCTTCATTTGAAATTTCTTTAGTTCCTTTTAAGCCTACAACAGATCGTGTTTTTTCTTTAAATTCTCCTGCTGCATGTGGATCAAGCCCATCTTTATTGTAAATACCACCTCTAGAATCAGAAACTGCAATAACATTGCACCCGAAGTCATCTTTAAGTAGTTTTGCTGCCCAAGATCCTGCATTTCCATATCCTTGAACTACTACTGTAGCTCCATTTAAATCTAATCCAACATCTTTTGCAGCCTCTCTAATGGTGTATATTCCTCCTTGGGCAGTAGCAATTGAACGTCCTGCACTACCTCCTAAGGGTAATGGCTTTCCTGTTATAACTGAGGGTGCATGTCTTCTAACAATATTCTCATACTCATCCATCATCCATGCCATTATCTGGGGATTAGTATAAACATCTGGAGCAGGTACATCGATAGCTGGACCGATAAAGTCAGCAAGTTTTCTGATATAAGTCCTTGCAAGAGTTTCGAGTTCTCGATTACTCATTCCTTTAGGATCACAAATAATTCCTCCTTTAGCACCACCTAAGGGGATATCAACACATGCTGTTTTCCATGTCATCCAAGCTGATAAAGCTTTAACTAATGAAGCACTTTCTTCAGGATGCCATCTTATTCCGCCTTTCATTGGACCTCTAGCAGAATTGTATTGAGAGCGAAAACCTTTAAAGGTTTTTATCGTTCCGTTATCCATTTTCATTGTAATTTTAATTTCAACAAACCGTTCAGGCTCTTTTAATGCATTATAAATCTCGTCTCCGTAATTGGCTAGATGACAAGCATCAGAAAGTTGTTTCTGAGATATTTTAAAAGGGTCTAATATTTCACTCATATTAATTTCACTTTTTTAATATCGGAATGAATTTTGTTCAATTTTAATGTCAATAGATACAATTTTTCTGAAGAAATTTTATATTTCTATTTAATTAAATTGAATGATAATTAATTAAATAAAATAATAGAAATT
>JBHLNW010000128.1:0-8952 GCA_048941185.1 Promethearchaeota archaeon | reverse complement strand
GAAGGATTGGAGGGTAAATTAATTCTGCTCTTACATTATCGCGAAGAAATTCAATCCAGAAGGGTTCAACTTTAATATCAGCCAATGCTATATGAAAACCAGAGATATATAGAAATTTACCTCCTGCTATAGCGGCGAATTCGACACTTTCATGACGTCCAAGCTCTTTAAGAACCGCTTCTATGGATTTTGCAGTTGAAGTTCCAAAAATTATAACCCAAAGATTTTTTAATGCTATAAAACTTGGTCGTGCTGTATATGCAGTAATTATCTTGTTATCTTTAAGACTCTTTATACACTTATGAACAGCACTCACTGACATATTGGTTATTTCTGCTAATTCTCGATATGTAAGACGAGAGTTTTCAAACAGCTTTTTAATGATTAATAAGTCAATTTCATCCATAAAACTAACAAGAAATTTAATTCCATTAAATATTAATAATTTGTTCAATACATTTTTAAAACCTTCTTATTTTAAATGATAAAACTGTCAATAAAGCAATTGAAGATGTGAAATGTTAAAAAAAATTATACTTCAAATTGTTAACGTATATAATTTTAAGACTATTTTTAACTTCAAGTATTTTGGGATTTTATCTAGTCTTGTATTCCTCAAAAGTCTTTCATTATAGGATTATGATCTCCATATAACACCTTATGATAGACTGCCCTTGTTGTTCTATAAAATACTCCTATTGTAAACTTATGTTTTTCTTTTGCGGCTTTAATGGCTTCAAAACATAAAAATTAAATAATAAAATCTCTTAGAAATGAATTATTAATCCAATAATTAAAAGATCCAATTATAAATAAGCTGATTTTAATTATGGTATCTGAAAAAACTCTAAGCAATTACTTTGATACAACCGGTCGTGAAGATATTTTAACAGGTGGTATCAAATTAATACCCATCCAGACTCCATTCGGTGAATTCAAAGTCTGGACTAAAAGGGTTGGAAATAATCCTAGAACCAAAGCTCTTCTTTTACATGGAGGACCTGGGGGGACTCATGAAGCTTTTGTATGCTTTGATAGCTATTTTCCAGCAGAAGGGTTTGAATACTACTACTACGACCAATTAGGTTCATATTACAGCGAACAATCTAAAGAGTCCGGTTTATGGGAGATATCTCGATTTGTTGAGGAAGTGGAGCAGGTTAGAAAAGCTTTAAAATTAAACAATTCAAACTTCTACCTGTTAGGGCATTCTTGGGGGGGTATGCTAGCTGTTGAGTATGCTCTGAAATACCAGGATAATATCAAGGGTCTAATTATTTCTAATATGATGATGAGCACCTCCGCTTACGGGAAATATCTTGATGAATTCCTATTGCCTAAGTTAAAACCTGATGTATTAGCTGAAATTATGGATTTAGAAATCAAAAAAGATTTTGACAATCCTCGCTATATGGAATTATTATTGCCTAATTTTTACGCTAAACATCTAATTCAAATACCAGTTGAGCAATGGCCAGATCCTATCAATCGACTTTTTAAACACATTAATCAGGATATCTATAGGCTGATGTGGGGCCCCAGTGAATTAGGAGCACATGGAACTTTGAAAAATTGGGATAGGACGTCTGATTTATCCGAAATAAAAGTCCCAACATTGATAATAGGAGCTACTTATGATACAATGGATCCTGAACATATGAAATGGGTATCAACCCAAGTGCAACATGGACAATTTCTGTTATGCCCAAACGGTAGTCATTGTGCCTTATATGACGATCAGAAGATATATTTTGAGGGGTTAATAAAATTCATCAATGATGTAGATCGAGGAACATTCACTACAAAATAATCACATTTTTTTCAACAAATATCCTAAACTCTTTTTTTTAAAAATATTGTTTAAAAATTATAAAACTATTAAAAATAAATTTTATTTATTATTTAGAGTTAATAATTTTGCGAATTTTTTCTAATCGTGTATCTATCGACATCCTTTTAGTAACCGGGTTATGATCTCCATATAACACTTTATGATAGACTGCCCTTGTTGTTCTATAAAATACTCCTATTGTAAACTTATGTTTTTCCTTAGCAGTTTTAATTGCTTCGAACTGAGTTTCTGGTTCTTTTTCAAGATATTCAATGTTTCCTCGATATTCCTCCCAATTATGATATGGAACAGCAGGTTGCAAGACTTCTATGAAAGCGAAACCTTCGTGTTCTACTCCTTGTACTATAAGACCAGTAAGATGTTTTATATCTCCAGAAAAACCTCGAGCAACAAAAGTAGCACCCGCCTCAATCATTAACGAAATCGGATTAAATGGTTCTTCATAGCTACCTCTAGGAGTAGAAGGCCCTTTCCAACCCTTTTCTGCTAATGGAGAAAATTGACCTGTTGTGAGAGCATACACACTATTATTATGTAAAATGAAAGTTATATCTTGATTTCTTTTAGCAGCAAACATTGTATGTTCTAATCCTTCCGCTAAACCATTAGCATCTCCAGAGAAGTTAAGTATTTTTAAATCAGGATTTGCAATTTTAATCCCTTCTGAGTTTGAAACATTACGTCCATGTAAACCATAAAAACCACTTAAGTTTAAATAATCAAAAATTTTAGCATGACATCCAATACCAGCGGTCATAACGATGTTATCTCTTTTGATACCTTTTTGCTCTAATACTGGAATTGCATTTCTTATAGCTGCAAAAATTCCAAAATTCCCGCAGCCAGGACACCATGTTATTTCTGCATTTGTTTTAAGATTATCCATATTACTTAAGCACCTCCTTAATTTTATTTGATAAATCAATTGGATCAAATGGCCGACCATTATATTGTCTTATTGATGTTTTAACTTCTAATCCAGCTTTTTCACTTAAAAGCTCAGAAAATTGTCCTGTAGAACATTGTTCGATAACAATATTATCTTGATTTTTAAATTCCTCCAATTCCCAAATTGGTAATGGGCTCAAATATATTGGTGCAACAATAGAAGGATTTAGATTCCCATATTGAACAGCTTCTAAAACACTCATATAGGTTGAGCCATAGGTAAAAATATTAATAGGATTTTCTCCTCTAATTATTTTAACCGTATCTTTTCCTTTTAAGTATTCTATAAGTGGTTTTAACTTTTTATTTCTTTTATCATGCATAAATGAAATCTTCCTATTATCTTCAGTAGTAATGCCTAATTCATCATGTTCATAACTATTCCATTTTATAACCTCTTTAGATGGTGGAAATAACATAGGAGAAATTCCATCATCAGTATCTAAATATCTTTTATAGACACCACTTTTATGCATTTTTGGTTCTGCCCATTTGGACTCGTCTAGATTAATTTCAACAGTCATACTGCTCTCTGAAAGATGTTTTTCGGTGAGTAATATTCCAGGTGTTTGAAATTTCCATACTAAATCTAACATTTCAGATGTTAGATAATAGGCTTCTCTAATGGTTCTAGGTGAAGCTACTATTCTTAAGAAATCTCCATGACCTGCGGTTAATGCAAAAGCTAAGTCTGCTTGTTCTGTATAAGTTGGAACACCTGTCGCTGGTCCCGGTCTTTGAGATAATATAATTAATACTGGAGCTTCTGTAATGCCTGCTAAAGAGAATCCCTCAGTCATGAGAGAAAAACCCCCTCCACTTGTGCCAACCATAGCTCTTGCTCCGGTAAAAGTAGAACCAATTGCCATATTAATGACAGCAATCTCACTTTCAGCATGAACTACTGCTAAACCAAAATTTTCAGCTTCGTGAGCGAGAGTATGTAAAATTGTTGACGCTGGAGTCATAGGATATCCATAATAAACATCTAATCCACCTGCTATAGCTCCTAAACTAATGGCTTCATTCCCTGTTATAATAGGTCTTTTTTTATCACCTTTCTCTAAATTAAATTTCTTTCCACAATCGGGATACACTATGTCATAAATTGTATTGGCAAAAGCAATATTGTCTTCAATTCTGCTTGGATACTCATTTTTTATTATTTGATTCATGTCTTCTTTTTCAAATCCAATTGCAGCAGATAAGATAGCTACAGCACCCACTCCAAATATCAAATTTTTTAGAGGATATTTATTCGCTTCTGAAGTTAAAGGTATTCCAATACCACTATCAAGTTCTTGTTCGTCTGAATTAAATATCATAATTCCATTTGCAGCAATATCATTGACATGGGTTTCACAGCTCCGTTTATCAAAATTTACTACAAGATCTGCTTTCATATAATGACTACTGATCCATCTAGGTGTTGTACTTATCACAGAGAAGTTATGGCCTCCTCGAATTAAACTCATATAATCATCCATTTGGAACACATGACGTCCCATACTTGAAAAAATGTGCGCAGCAACAGAACCAGCTTTTTTTACCCCTTCTCCAGCTTTACCTCCAACAATAAAAGTAAATACATCTGACCTCATTACCTTACTAACCTCATAAAAATATTTTAAAATTCTTAATTCAGCAATTAATATTTGGATTTGCCTTAATTTATTTAAATATATGGTTTATAAAAACTAGCCTAAAATTTTAGGATATCTAAAAAGAATTTATCAAGATCTCTATAATAACTAAATATCATTTTTCAATTGAATTGTTATATTTTGAATTCATTAAAATTTGCTTTGTTAAGTTCTTATACCTTCTTAATTCTTTTTTTATTAATAAATAGTAAATTAGCACAAAACCTATAATTGGAAAAATGATATCTATCTCCCAACCAACAAATCCCCTTACAAAAGCATATCTGTATAATACATATGTTAATATCATAGAAGAAAGTTCAAATAAGACGAATGTCCAAAAAATCATTAATAAAACTTGATAATCGCGTGCTTTAATCATAATCTTTTTATTTATCTCCGTTTTACATGATGGACAAATGATCTTTGTAAAGCTTCTTATAGAACCACAATTCTTACAAATATTAACGTCTCTATTTACAATAAATATTATTCCAATTAACATACAGAAGACAATGACTGACGATATGATTGTTACATAAGAAATGATGTATCTTTCAAACAAATGTATTATTCCACAACCAGTTAAATGGATATCTATTCCATTTAACTCTAAACTATTAGTTGTAAGGTTTAAGCAAATGCTAATTTCTTTTGGTTTATTATTTAAATAATATTCTGTTAAATTCATAGCCTTTCCAAGATCATATGTGTCAAAATCATCGTAAAAATGCCATCCATAATAGGAAACGTTCACTGTATCGATTATACCTTCATGCATCGGTTTATTATTCCATGTGATCTCACTAGTACTCCAATTTGGATCTGTTATTATCAAATTTGTCTCAAAATATTCTACTGGAGGGGGCCAAATAAACATGCTATTATTATAAAACTCATAGTTCCAAATAACAAAATACACCTCTTCTGTTTCTTTCGGCATTCTCTCAATATCATAATAAATATATGCTTCACAAGAATTTCCAATGACTAAATCCCAGGATCCATAATAATTCATGTCAGGATCACTTCGGTTTACGTAAATAACTTTATTTGCATATCCGTGATAATACTTAAATTCCTTGTTCAACCCAGTATTTTCTACAATTTGTGGAATAAAATTAATAGCTAATAGAATGGAAGATGAAATTGTTATACTAATAAAAAATACAATACTTTTCCAATTTTCAATTGATTGCCTTTTCATTTTAATTTTAATTTCAATATCTTATCTTTAAAGTCTTTTAAACGGACAGTAGAATATAAAGTTCCACTTGGATATATTGAATCAGGTCTATTTGCATATAACATTATAGCTATATTCCAAAACAATACAGCAAAAACAGCAAGAATTATGACCAACATAATAGCAAGAAATAGGGGATATCGATCCCTAAATACAAAATTAGTAGTAATTTCTTTTCGTGACAATCCTAATTCTTTTCCTATTTTATAAATTTGAAAAATATCTATAATACTCATTTTTTTCCTCTAACTCGTTATTTTATCTCCTATTAGGTCTTAGTGTAAATTTTTCTCCAGAAAATTTATGTTGAGACCAATTTGGTAATTGAGATTTTAAAATGACATATACCATAGGATTTCAAAAGACCTATTTTAATATGAATTTTAGTAACAATATTTCAAGTTATCCTTAAAAACTTTTACACAGAAATATTTACTTTTAGCAATAATATAAAATATTCCTCAGACTTTAAAGAAATTTCTGGATTTCTTAAGATTTATATATCAGCGTGTTTTAGAAGTATATATTTTAATGTAAAAACAATAAATATAGAGGGACGATCTATAATGTTAGAAGGTATTAATATAAACTTACGGGCTATGGAACCTGACGATTTTTCTCACGTTAGTGAATGGCTTAATAATTTAGAATTTCAAGGTCGATATACCCCACTTTTGCAAAGGTCAAAAGAAGAATTGAAAAAACGTTTTGGTGAGGTTTCTGAAGATCATAAAGAATTCATCATCGAAAAGAAAGACGGCGCAAAAATTGGTATAATTATTTATTTTATAGTCCAAGGAGGGCCCTACCATTTGTTAGAAATTGGATATTATATGATAATGTCTGAACGTAAGAAAGGTTATTGCACAGAAGCCGTTAAAACTTTTGTAGATTATTTATTTCTTTCGCGTCCAATAGAAAGAATCCAAGCTACAACCGACAGTAGAAATTTAGCTTCCCAGAAAGTTCTTGAAAAAGCTGGATTTTTAAAAGAAGGGATCATGCGTAAAGGAGTATTTATTAAAGGAGAATGGGTTGATATAACTTTATTCAGCACTATTAGAGATACATGGAAAGAATCAAAAATTTTAAGGATCTAAACTTTTTGCATATTTATTGAATTTATATTCTAAAAATGTTAAATATGACCTAATTTTTGAACATTTTGAGATATTTGTAGCTTTTAGTAAGTTGATTCTAAATATTTAAATATCTACGAGTTTTATAACACGAAGAAACTAAAAAAAATGTGAGATATTTTGCTTGAAGGACCAAGTATTAATTTACGAATAATAGAGCAAGAAGATATTCCCCTTTATCATGAGTGGATTAATACCCCTGAAATTATGGGTATGTATAATGCACATGCATTTAGACAAATCTCAAAAGATTGGTTGAAGAATGTTTTTAACAATTTAGGCGATAATCTTCAAATTTTCATAATTGAGAAAAAAGATAAAACTAGGATTGGTTTGATATTATATTTTTTAGTAAAAGGAGGACCTGTTGAATTATTAGAAATTGGTTGCATAATAATCCCATCTGAACGCCAGAAAGGATTTGGTAAAGAAGCAGTCACCACTTTTGTGGATTATTTATTTCTAACCAAAAATATATCACGTATTCAAGCAACTACAGATATTAGAAATATTGGATCTCAAAAGGTGCTTGAAAAAACAGGATTCACTAAAGAAGGAATTATTCGAAATATGATATTTAATCAAGGTCAATGGAGAGATTTTGCTCTGTATAGTATTCTTAGAAATGAATGGAAGGAATCTACAATTTTAAAGTTTTAGAAGTTTATAGAAAAACCAATTTCTAAAATAAAGCAAAGCCACATGAGGGACAATTTTTCTTATCACCAACCATAATTTTACTACAGTTAGGACAGATTGTTACATTAACTTTTCTTCTTTTTTTCTTACTTTTAGTCTTTGATTGTTTTGGCTCTAAAATAGTTTTATTCTCAAATCTCATAGGATCTTCAGTATGAATCATTTTAGGTTCAGCTTTAGCTTCTAATTCATGTAAATATTCCACAATATTTTTTTTTCTCATTTTGTTTAATTCTGCGATAGTTGGAATCTTTCCCATATGAACATCGAGCACATAACTTTTGTCCAATTTCAATATATTGAAACAATTATGGCATCTAAATACATGAGATATCCCAATATTAGAGGTTTCAGCCCATTGCGCCCAACAGACTTTATGTACTGTTGCATAACAAGAAGGACATTTTACAATTTGGTGGTCATCTCTTTGAAAACAAATAGAGCAAGTTGCTACCTCTTTAATAGGCTCAGGGTCATCTGCTAAATTTATAAAAAAAGGTTCATTATCGGGAAGAATCATTCTTAATCTTTGCTGTACAAATGTCGGTTGTGAGATATATTTCTTTTCTGTAAGTGTGTTGAGGATAGGCCCCAGCTCCTTAACAGTTTTGATCCCAAATAATTCTCCGTTAGATAAATTAGTCAACTTTAATAGCTTTTGAGCTTGATCAGAATAGGGTGATCCTATTAGAACAGTATCAATAAAAAAGGGCATATCTTTCACTTTCTTAATAAGTTCTTCAAGAGCAGGAAGATAAGCATTTGGTATTTCATAAGCACCTTCATCCAGTAAAATTATAAGGCGAAAAATTTTTTCAGATATTTTCTTATAGACTTCTATAATAAACGTGATAGCGATAAATATCCCTCCTGCTATATTAGGCTTCGAAATATCCTTATTTAAAGACTTTAGTGTACTTAAAATGTGTTCTGGGTCAAAAGTGAAGTTATCTAAATAGTTTGGGCCATCTTTTAAAAATAAAATAAGATTAAACCGATCAGATGGATCAATACATTGTTTGTTTTTCATAAAATCCGAAATATCATTATAAACACTTTTTAATTTAGTTACTTCTGGCGTAAAACCATAAAAAATAAGACAATCTTCGCTTTTTTTGATTTCCATGCTAGCACTTCAGCATTACATTATCTTTATTCCATCAGTATTTAATATTAAAATCGTGTTAGAATTAATAAGTTTAAGGGATTATTAAAATTCATTTGACTAGAAATTAGTTTAGATTCTAGTGTTTTAAAATGAACCCTTTAAATTACATGAACTTTAAATTTCTTAGAATAAATTTTTTATAAAAATATACTTTCTACAATTTAAGTTAATTTAAAATATCGAAGGATATTATTAAACGTTTATACTTCTACAAATATTTTACGCTAATGTAGGAAATCATTGCTTTATCTATTACA
>JBHLNW010000127.1:0-9270 GCA_048941185.1 Promethearchaeota archaeon | reverse complement strand
AATTTATAAAAAAATCTGATAAAGATTCAAATGGATGAGAATCCCTATATTAAATTTAGAAATATTTACGTTATTCCAACTTTTCATTCGCGTATAGAGTTTGCGAAATTAGTACGTAAAGCATTATTTAATGTATTCCCCGATGTCATCGCTGTAGAATTACCAAATAATGTTCAAGATGAAGTTATAGAAGCCGTAGATCGATTACCTTTTTTATCTTTAATTGGTTATGCTGATACATTGAATCCTAAAAAATTAAATTTTATTCCAATAGATCCTGGAGATTCTATTATCGAGAGTATAAGGATCGGTCTTGAGAATAATATTCCAATTGAATTCATTGACCTTTCAGTCTCTGAATATCTACCTCCTAATTTGAGACTTCCAGATGATTATGCTATTAATCAAATTGGTCTTCACAAGTTTTATGAACAGATTGCTAAATACTTTCAAAATGAATTTAAAGATGAAAAAGAATCACTCAGAGACAGTGTAAATCTAGAAATATTTCTTAAAAATCAGGAAAAAGTTGAAGAAAAATATAGTATTATTGAAAAAGATATTCTTAGAGAAAAATATATGGCAGCTCACCTCTTAATGTTAATGTCGGTATATCATAGAGTTTTACTTATTATCGGAATGGCTCATTGGGAAAATCTAAAATATTATATTGAAAATCCAGAAAAAATTAAAGATGTAGATTTAAAATTAATTCCTCATAAATTCGTAAAAATTTATAATATAAGAGGATCTGATGCTAGATTCATTTTAAGAGAGTTACCATACCATACATACAATTGGGTAAAATTTAGGAATGAGTTTTCAAAAGAAAAATTGGAAAGCGTAGAAACTCCAGAAGAACTCTACAATCTTTTAAATTCCTTTAATAAAATTGAACAAATTAGGGATATTTTAATCAAAGCAAAATATGATTATGAAGTGGAATTTAAAGAATTTGTGGATCTCCATAGATTAAAAACATTATTTCAATATTCAAGGAACCTCTCATTAGCGGAACAGAGATTATTACCTAATTTATTTCAATTATTAATAACTTCGAAAAATGTAGTGGATGATGACTATGCTTGGAAAGTTTTAGAGAAAGCTACTAAATATCCTTATAATGATGAAAGTGAAAATTATGAGACCTTGAAGATGACTTTAGAGGGCGGTTATGATCCAAGTGGTCGCTATATAAAATTAAGAAGGCATCATCCTTATAGCTATGGAAAAGAAAGAGAAGTGCCTTTAAGGGAAAAGCCTGAAGAACAATATCCAGGTGAATGGAGAAGTAAATGGGAAGAAGGGAAGGACTATACAGTTTCTTGGCCCCCCGAGGATCTTTTAGAAGAGGATTATTTTTCTTTTATAAGAAAAAAAACTATAAAAAATTTAAAAAATCAGAGAATAAAAATAGAAGAGTTTAAATCTAGCTTAATGGATGGTATTGCAATTAAAGAAACTATTAGAAATTGGGCTTTCAAAAAGCAGATATATGTGAAAAATATTCAACAAATTCGTGGTAAAATCGATACTATCGTTGTTATATTTGATGTTGATGATGGAGAAATAGAAAAATATCCTTTTAAATTGACATGGTGGGCAGAGCATGATAGAGAGAGTGATATGGCTTTTTATTCAACAAATCCCGGAGATTATATTATTGGCCCAGGAATTACACATGTAGAAGTGGGAGGATTATTATCCATCTTTCCAGCAATATTTTTGAGAGCCATTTTTGACCCATATATGGATTACGAATATAAAGATACCAAGAACAAAGCAGAACGTTTGCTAAAGGCGGCTATTCTGTATTCAAAAGAGTATTATATCGCATATGTAGCAAAGGAACCACCTCGAAAATATTTCTTTTCACTCGCAGGAATTAAAAATCGCGAATTAGTTTATATTTCATTAGATAATTTTAGTAAAGAGTCTCTTAAAACAATAAAGCATATTCATATTCTTGCTGGTAGAGATAAAAGAAGAATTGCTCATAATTATATATTTCTAGATCAATAATAATAGAAATAGAGAGTATACCGAAAGATTTTTTAGAATATTTTACTATATTTAAATTATAAAGTGGATGTGGATGCTATGAAATCAAATAATTATTTCTTAATTTTTATTCAAAAATTGATTAAAATCATATCCACGATTATTATTATCTAAATTCATTTATTTGTGAAGTGAATTTTCTTAGTATTTGTTCCACATCCTACTTCACATATAAATTATCTGAAAATTAAGATAAAAACTTCAATAGGTTAATACAATTTTTTTTTAATATTTTAAAGTCAATTAAATTGATAGAAAAATAAAAATCTTATGTAAGGTGTTAAAAATGTCATATATTGATAAAGAATTAGAACTTTTGCGATTTTGGAAAGAAAATAAAATATTTGAAAAAAGTGTGGATCAAAGACCAAAAAATAATCCCTATATATTTTATGATGGACCCCCTTTTGCTACAGGTTTACCACATTATGGTCATATATTAAGTTTTGTCACAAAAGATGTATTTCCAAGATATTGGACAATGAAAGACCACAGATGTGAAAGAAGATGGGGTTGGGATTGTCATGGTTTGCCCATAGAAAGTATTTGTGAGAGAGAACTAAATTTAAAGCAGAAGAATGAAATATTTGAAATGGGCTTAAGTAATTTCAATGAATTCTGTCGATCAAAGGTCCTTTGGTATACAACTGAATGGAAAGAAACTGTTGAACGAATGGGTAAGTGGATAGAGTTTGATAATTCGTATAAAACTATGGATAATACGTATATGGAAACTGTGTGGTATATTTTTAAGAAAATCTATACAGATGGTTTTGTATATAGGGGGAAAAAAGTTCTATTTTATTGTCCCCGGTGTGAAACTCCGCTTTCTAATTCTGAGATATCGATGGATAATAGTTATAAAGATATTACTGAAAAAGCTATAACAACTAAATTCAAATTGAAAGGAGAACCACGAACTTTTTTGTTAGCTTGGACAACAACTCCCTGGACATTAATAGGAAATGTGGCTTTAGCTGTCAATGGAGAACAAAAATATGTAAAGATAAAGATAAAAGATGATTATTTGATATTAATAAAAAATCAGCTGGATATATTCATGAAAGATTATGAAATCATTGAAGAATTTAAAGGAGAAACTTTACTGAATAAAAAATATGAACCTTTATATCAATTTTCCACGGAGGTTAATAGAAAAGGTTATTTTATAATTGATGGGGGTGATGATGTATTATCTGATGAAGGAACAGGCATTATACACCTAGCATTATATGGAGAATTTGATTATGAGATGATAAAAAGGTATAATCTCCCTATAATTCAACATATTGATGAACATGGTGATCTTGCTAAAGGTCCAAAAGACTGGATTGGGATATGGTTTAAAGACTTAGATAAAGAGGTTTTGAAAGATTTAGAAAAACGGAATCTTTTATTTAATGCGGAAGATTACACGCATTCATATCCATTTTGCTATAGATGTGACACACCACTAATATATAACGCTCTTGATGCTTGGTTTATAGATATTCAAAGAATAAAACAGAAGGTTTTGGAAACTAATGAACGAATCAATTGGTATCCAAAAGAAATTTCTAGAAGATATGAAAGTATTTTAACTAGTGCTCCTGATTGGTGTATTTCAAGAAATAGGTTTTGGGCTACTGCAATGCCAATTTGGGAGTGTGAAGAATGTAGACAAATTAAAGTTATCGGTTCTATAAAAGAATTACAGGAGAATTCGATTGAAAATGTTCCTGATGATTTAGATCTACATAGACACATAGTAGATAAGATACATATTAAGTGTTCGAATTGTGGTAAAGTAATGAATCGTGTACCTGAAGTTTTTGACTGCTGGTTGGAATCAGGATCAATGCCCTATGCTGCTAAACATTATCCGTTTGAAAATGTAGAATGGTTTAAGAAAAATTTTCCAAGCGATTTTGTTTCTGAGTATATTGGACAAGTGAGAGCATGGTTTTATTATATGCATGTAATATCTGTTTTGTTGTTCGATGATGTACCATTTAAAAATGTGGTTGTAAATGGTAATATCCTTGCTGAAGATGGATCAAAAATGTCAAAATCTAAAAGAAATTTCCCTGATCCAAACCTAATGATTGAAAAATATGGAGCTGATGCATTAAGACTATATCTATTATCATCACAATTAATGAGGGCACAAGACTTGAATTTTAAAGAGGAAATAGTGAAACAAGTTTATCGAAGATTCAATTTATTATTAATTAACGTACTAAAATTCTATACTTTGATTGATGATGATAATACCATATCAGAGATAACACATTTTAATAATATTCTAGATCAATGGATTGTCAGTTTATTGAATAGTCTAATTAAAGATGTTACGCGACTTTTAGATGATTATGATACGGCAGAAGTAAGTAGATTATTTTATAATTTCATAGAAAATCTCTCTACATGGTATATAAAAAACAGCAGAAATCGATTTAAAAGTGATAATTCAAATGAAAAATTATCTGCAATGAACACATTATCATATGTATTAAAGAATTTATCAAAACTCTTAGCTCCTTTAACCCCATTTATTTCAGAAATAATTTACCAAAAATTGAAAGATAACCGTATTGTAATTTTAGAATCTGTTCATTTAGAGCTTTGGCCTGAATTTGATGAAAAATTAATTAATCAGGAGGTTATAGAAAAAATGGAATTAACAAGGGAAATAGTCAAAAGATCCTTAGAATTAAGAGATAACGCAAAAATTCCAGTTAGGCAAGTCTTAAGTAAAGTTAAATTAAAAGGAGTAAACCTTGAAAATGAATATTTGGATATTATATCAGAAGCTACTAATGTAAAAAAAGTAATCATAGAAAGTAGAGAGGACTCGGAACTTCTAGTAGAAATAGATACTAAAATTACACCTTCATTGAGATCAGAAGGCCTTGCTAGAAATTTGATAAGAAATTTAAATAATTATCGAAAGCAACTGAATCTATCGACGCAAAATCGCATTAATTTATACTTAAAAATAATTGACAAAGATCTGTTAAAAGCTCTTGAAAAACACGAAAAAAAAATTAAAAAGATGATACAAGCGGATAATATCATTCAAAATCTAGAAGGTAAGCAAGGTATAAAGAAAATTAAAATAGAGAATAAAATCGTTGAGGCCTATATAGAAACCAAGAGTTAACTTAGAATTATAAAAGAGGAGTGAAAATCTTAAAATCTTTCGTAAAATTCTTATTTTTACTTAGGTTTTATTATTTTATGCTTAAAATCTATAACACGATGACTCGACAAAAGGAAGTTTTTAAACCTATAGAAGAAGGTCATGTTAGGATTTATACTTGTGGTCAAACTGTTTATGATGATGTGCATATCGGTAATGCACGAACTTATAGCTCATGGGATGTAGTTATCAGATATTTAAGATATAAGGGTTATGATGTATTTCACGTTCAAAACTTCACAGACGTAGGACATTTAACTGATGATGCAGATCAAGGTGAAGATAAAATCGAAAAAAGAGCAAGAGAACAAAAAATAAATCCGTGGGAATTAGTTGACAATCAAATAAAAGAATACTGGGAGGTTATTGATAACCTTAATATTCAGAGACCGAACATTTCACCTAGAGCAACAGCTCTTATACCAGATATGATTGAAATTATTAAGATTTTATTGGAAAAAGGATATGCCTATGAAGTACAAGGAAATGTATATTATGATACAACGAAATTTAAAGAATATGGGAAATTAGCAAGATTAAAGCTTGATGAAGAAAAAGCACAAGCACGCGTAGAACAGGATCCATTGAAAAGAAACTATTTCGATTTTGCATTATGGTTAAATGCACGGAAAGGAGATCAAGTTCATATTATGAGATGGAATTCTCCTTGGGGTGAAGGATATCCTGGATGGCATCTTGAGTGTTCAGTAATGGGTATGAAACATTTAGGAGAAACCTTAGATATTCATGGTGGAGGAATTGATCACATTCCTACTCATCATCCAAATGAAATTGCACAATCGGAAGCTGTTACTGGAAAAAAGTTTGTAAATTATTGGATGCATGCTGAGTTTATCACTCTAAATGGCAGAAAAATGAGTAAAAGCCTTGGAAACTATGTTACAGCACGCGAATTAATTGATAAATATGGTGGACTTGCCGTAAGAATGGGACTTGTAGCTGGTCACTATCGCTCTGCGGTTGATTGGAATCCACAAGTTATTGAAATTGCTCAAAATAATGTTGAAAAAGTAAAAAATTGTTTAAATGCAATCGGAAACTCAATTGGAGGAAGTAAGGACACCCTTAAAACAGCAATAACAGATGTTAGAAAAGATTTTGAAGAAGCAATGGATGATGACTTCAATAATCCTAGAGCTCTCGCTGCGATTTATGAATTCATCAAAAAAATAAATAGTTCTTTAGATAACAAAAAAGAAATTCTTATTAATGCAAGAGAAACATTGCTTGAGCTTCTAGGTGTTTTCGGCCTTGACTTCACTAAAAAAGAAGTAGTAGGAGATGTGAAATTAAATGAAATAATGGATATTGTCATAGAAATTCGTGATAAAGCAAGACAAGAAAAAGAATATAAACTTAGCGACGAAATAAGAGAAAAATTGAAAAAAGTGGGTATTCAGCTTGAAGATGAAGCTGAGGGAACACGCTGGAAAATAACCAAATAAATAATTTTTATTATAAACTCTTAAGATTCGTTTTCAGATCCATATTCAAGTCAAGCGATTAAAAATAAAAAAAAAGTAATTTATGGAGTAGTTAAAATCTCCCATTTTTTATAAAGCTCCGGATCTCCTCCATCTTCTAGATATTCAGCATAATTCTTTAGTCCTAATAGAACGTTATCTGCAGTCTCCTTAAACAATTTTGTTTGTTTTTTATCATTAAATTCTGTCCAAAGGCTTACTTTTGCTATATTTTCTTTTTTAGGAGTTATAATATAACCAATTAAATTCATTTCACTATTCTCCATAAACCATGTAACATTTTTGTTCTCTTCTGTTTCAGTTTTATTTATAGTAATACCTCCTATATCAGTGTCTAACTGGAATTTATCACCCTCAAGCTCAATAACAGAATCTACGGCAGGATTCCATTTTGGAGTGTTAAAACCATCCATCATAATTTTAAAGATTTTTTCTGGCGTAGATTCAATCTCTATCTTTCTTTCTAATCTTGGCACAATAATCACCTTAAATTGAAATTCACATTAGTATATGATATGCGATCTTTTATAAATATGTACAATTTTTGAAGATCATATGTTAAATCGACATTGTAGATATAAACAAACAATTTTTTATTTCACAATGTTCAATATTATTTGGATCCTTTTATTGCAACAAGTCTCATAACTCTAAACTTTTAATTAACTGAAGGTTTCAAGAAAAGAGAATAAAGGTTTAAAGTATAAATTAGCAGTGAAAAAATTATAATAAAAAATAAGATAAATTAAAAAATTATTCAACTGTTTTTAACAGTTCTTCGATTTCTGCTTGGATGACTTCGGGTTTCTTGGCAGTTTTTCCTGCAATAGCAAGCTGACGCTCAATAATTGGCCTGTGGTAAGTGTTCATCGCGCAAAATGGAATTTCTCGGACTTTAGCAGGATCCTCCGGATCGATGACTCCGTAATGGACAAGGCAGTTGCAAACTCTGTTAAGGTCAAAATTATAGCTATCTTGAAAGTGCATGCTGCTAACCATCAAATTGCGATTATGGAGAAAATCTCCAGCAGATTTCAGGTTTGGGGCCATTACCAAACGGGCAAAAGCTTGATATGTTTTGCTAGTAAGAATTTTTTCTGGATGTTTAATATATCGAGCTGCACCTGCGAAATAGTAAGCTTTAATGGCCTGTCGATAACCAAGACTAGTCATGTCGTCCACAAAATTACCGATCTTGGAGATAATTTGACCAAAGTCATTTAAGTCAATCCCTTTAAGTAAACCAGTAGGCTTTGGAACTTCTTGCTTTTCAACCATATCCCAGACTTGGTTTGACCAGCGAATCAAACCCTCGGCATCAAAATATTTTTCAATCGGATCCCATCCTCCTTTGTCGTTCACTACACATATAGTGCAGAAGCCACAGTCTTGGTGGCTTGTCATGCTGAATGGGGGCATATCATCAAACCAAGCAAGTAATTTAGTCATTTTCGCAGTCGTGGCAATTGGATAAAACTTAGTTACTGCACCACCTGTATGAGCATTAATAGCTTCTTTTAAATCAGAAGTGGTATATCTAATATCCATTAGTTCCTCAAAACTTATTCTCCCAGTTAAAGAAACTGGTTGGAAAATAATCCCTGAGATAATGTCGCAATTATCTCTAGCATAATCTAGAATTTTCCCAATTTCATGATCATTTACTCCTTTTGCGATAACTGGGACTAACATTACGCCATAAAATCCAATTTTACGGGCATTCTCAATAACTCGCTGTTTGAGTGGCCATAAATTAACTCCTCTTATCTTTTTCCATATTTCAGGGTTATCAGTAGCGTCGAATTGCAGATATATTGCATCCATTCCAGCATCCATACATTTTTTCATAAATTCAGGTGATTTTCCAAATCGTACACCATTAGTAGTGACCATAACTTCTGTAAAACCTAATTCTTTACCTTTCCGGATTATTTCTGGAAGATCATCTCTTACAGTAGGTTCCCCTCCGGAAAGTTGAAGTAAAACAGCCGGAATAGGTTCCATAGATCTAAAATGCTCCATAATTCTAACAAGTTCTTCAAATGAAGGCTCTACAACATAGCCTGCCGCACTTGCATTCGCAAAACATATTGGGCAAGCTAGATTACACCTATTAGTAATATCGATTAAACAGATGTTCGGAGCACTTTGATGGTTCTCACAAAGACCACAATCAAATGGGCATCCCTTAGGGGAACATTCTCTAATTCCTGAGGATACATATTCAGGTTTAGTGGAGTTATTTATCGTGGATCCAATTTCATTTGTAAAGTTTTGTTGCCATTTATAATCATCTGGATTGATAGACAATTTATCTTTAAATTCTCCATGATCCTTACATGTCTTTCGCATCATTACCCAGTTTGTTTCGGGATCTACATAAATTTCTGCTGGAAGATGGTGCATACATTCTGGACAAATGCTTGTAGTTGTTCGAATGATTTCTACGTCACCCTTTTGAGCAGATTGAGTCTCTAACTCTGTCATAAGAATCTATACTCTGTAGTAGTTTGTTTAAAATAG
>JBHLNW010000126.1:0-9416 GCA_048941185.1 Promethearchaeota archaeon | reverse complement strand
TTGTCAAAGAGACATCTGTAAAAGGAATGCCTTCTGAGTTAATTTTTCTTATTAATGATCTTTTCATGATAAGAAGACCCCCAATTAAACTACTAAAAAATCCAGTAGAGAGAGGACTTCCAGAGAGATTCATTGAGGAATACAATGTAGCTGTAAGAAAGTTCTTCCAAAAATATCGCCCTTCAGAACAAGATAATCTTAAGATTTTAGATGAAGTCATTGGAGACCCTCAAGCTTATGAAATTTTGAAGCTTCTAAGAATTTCCATTGTTACCAAAAACGTCTTAGAGAAACTCCGTAAAAAAGGTGTTGATGATATTGATGGAGGCTTGAAGAAATTATGGGAGAATCAAATGATTCATGTCTTTCAAGATACTAAAGGAAATGAATATTATTCATTAATATCTGACTTTCATAATTCTTTAGTCTATCCTAAATATATGTTAAATACAATTATCCATCAATATAGCGTAAAATCAAAATCAAGTAGTGTATTGATTGAATATCTAAACGTTCTTGATGATAATTATCGATCTATAAAATTAAAAGCTGAAGTAAAGGAAGAAGAATAAAATTTTAATTTTTTATTTTTATATTTTAATTATTCTCATTGATTAGTTAAATAACTTCTCAATTTATTTGCCTTTTCATGAAATTCCTTATAAAGATTATCATCACCCAATTCAAGGCATAAATCAGAAATCTTTTCAAAATATTCAGCAGTTTGGGCAATATCTCCATTTTCCAAACTTATTTTTGCTTGATGAATTAATTGATCTCTTTCAAAAAGAGGTTTTAATAACGGAGAAGCATCAGTGCTAACCTCTAGGATATCTGCTATAATTTGAATCATCTTATCTCGATTGTCAGGTTCAATTGCAACCATTGAATATGTTTTTAAACCAAGTATTTCCTCAATTTTTTGGACACTCAGTGCATTAGGTAAATCTTGTTTGTTCCCAATTATGGCAGTGTGGGCATAGGGGACGTGTTCCTTCACTAATTCAATAAAGAATTTACTTTTCTCTACATTTTCTAATGTCGAGTCTGTAATGATAAGAACAGCATCACTACCAAGAATAAAATCATTCCAAAGATAACTAAATTGTTCTTGTCCAGCAAAATCCCATAAGTGAAAATACAATTTTCCTATTTTAACTGTTGAAATTTTCCCTGTAATAGTTGGAATGTGGACTGATGGGATTTCAGTAGCACATATTAGCGTTGTAGTAGTAGTTTTCCCTACTCCTGAAAATCCTACTAAGGAAATTTTGGTTTTAAGATTTCTATGGATGGAATCAACTATTGGATCAAGTAAATCCATAAGAGACACATCCAAGTTATCAATAGCATCACCAAATGTTTCTAAAAATTCTTTTTGTAGATTTGCTAATTCACGCTTGGTACGTGAGAGTTCATCATTAATATCAGTTATAAACATAAAACTTAATTTTAAATCTTCTTCTAATGCAAAAACTAATTTGTATTTAATATAATCATAGCTGCTAAGCTCTATTCCTGTACCTTTTGTAGATAATTCCATTATCTCTCGATAAAGCTTATTAAAACCGTCCTCAGATATTGCTTTACCGAAGTTTTTATTGTATATTACTTTTTCATCTTTTAAAATATAAACTTGTCTTAACATATTTTCCAGCTTAATTTTTTATAAAATTTTAGGAACAAAGAAGTTAATTTAACTATTTTTAGATTACAACTCATAAATTTGAAATTTTTCTTTGATTCTTCAATCTAAATTTATATATTTAAATTTTTATAAATTAATAAGTTTAAGAGAGATAATAGTTAGAATCATTTAAACAATCTTTTATTTTCACCTACAAAAAAGAAATATTTGTAAATATTTAGTCTTTTTGTGGCGTGATTTTTACTAATGTATTGTTCAAGCTTCCTTTAATTAATAGCTTATAGAAAGAAATTTATAAATTAATTTGGGTTATTTTTAATAACAGCTTTCTAATTTGGGTGATAAATAGAATTTTGATTATAATTTTGTTATAATAGAGACGTAAGATTTTTGAAATTAATTCCTATTATAAAAAGTTAAATATTAACATTTGCATATTAATTGATAAAAAATCTTATTTTTTTTATTAAATTAAAAATCTTAATACAATTTAGAAATGACATAAAAAGCGATGAAAAAATGCTAATTACAAAAGATAAGAAGACTAAAGGTTTAATTATTCTCTTTACAATTATGCTAATACCACTGTTTTTTAACTTCTATCCAAAGATTTCAACTAATAATATTGTTAATTCTGAAGAACATAAAACGACTCACAATGATAATCTAAAGTCTAGTTTACCGCCCACTAATTATGATTGGTGGAATAATTCTTGGAAATTCAGAGTTCCAGTATCCATTCAAGCCCTAGGAGTACAACAAGATGCTCCAGTAGAGCTTTTCGTTAATTTCACTAAATATTTTCAGGATTTAAATGTACAGAGTCCTGAATTGAATATATCAACGATTCGTGTAGTAGAATATAACTCAAGTTCCGATTATTATGAAGTTGAGAGTCAATTTGACCCATATTCTAGATCGTATAATAGTCAAACCAATGCAATAGGAGATTTAATTTGGATATTAAATGGATCTACTTCAAATGGCCAAACTCGAGATTTCTTTATTTATTTCAATAATGGTACTGATTTTGATATCCCAGATCCAAATTATGATATAATAAGACTTTGGCATGAAGGTTTTGAGGAATATCAATCTGGAGATATTTTAAGACCAACTGATGGACAAGATAATTTTCATCCAACTTTTTGGGAAATAAGTAATACAACTTCAGCAAGAGGAACTTCTTCTTTAAGAATTTGGGGTAATTGTTGGAAAGCATCCTATACAGGTTCAATATCAGTAAATGCAGATACAAGAGTTACCGCGAAAATGCGCTTCGATGATCCTAGTATTCAAAGAGAAATTTCTGGATTAGGATTCCATACAACATTTGATAATATTCCATCTAGTAGTAATAGTTATAGAATAAGAGGATCCCAATCTTGGGGTACTGCAGGAAGTAATAAATTCGTAAATCAATATTATGCTGCAAATACCTTTTTTTGGTATACTTTCATCCCCAATTCAGAGTTTTCGTTAAATCCATTTAGTTATATATTTTATATAGCAGATGATGATAGTTGGAATAACCTAAATTTATATTGGGATGATATTTCAATATGGAATAAGCCTGTTCAAACAACTCCTAATAACTATATTCAAACGACAATAGGAGATATCCAACCAATTGCATTCACATTAAAAGTCACTTGTGATGACGAAGATGGTAATCCTGTTCCTAATGCACATATTTATTTAACAAATGACTTATATCCTTCATACAATCAGGATCATAAAACTGATGAGAATGGAGAATGGATATTTGATAGTATAGAAAGTGATACAAATTATAATATTACCATTAATTATACACAAAATGGTCTTACTAGCCCAAAAACTGCTACCGTATTCTATTATGAAAATTATCCAATTACAGAATTAAACAATCAAATTACCGCATATCTTACATTAACTAAAATCAATTTTGACATAAAAGATAAAGATAGTGATCCAATTCAATATGGTTTTGTTCTGCTTAAAAATGCTACAGAAACAGTAGGAAAAACTATATTAAGTGATTCAGGTACTGGATCAATAACATGGTTAAATAATACATCGTATGATTATGAAATCTATTATGATTATGATTCACTGACTGATAATTCTAAATATCGATATTCAAATATATTAATTGATAGTGATGCTGTTACTTTAAAAGATATTGGCGTGACAACTGAAATCACTAAAATTGTATTTAATGTCACTGATGATACACCAGAAGCCGTCCCATTTACAAATGCTAAATTGAGATTCTATAATCAAACAGATTATGATATTGAGAATCAAATTTTAGCAAATATAACGGTAGATGTTAACGGATTAGCAAAATTTGTTTCTTTTAGTAATACTTATGGGACTTGGGGAAATTATACGGTAGATATCTTTTTTGGTGGGTTTGAACAGGATTTTCATACAGACGGAGGACCGTTAGAACATGAGTATAATTTCACCTTAATAACGCAGGATTATTCAGAAATTGAAATTCCTTTAAATAAAGATCTATATAATTCTACAATAAACATTATTAGCTACACGTCGAACGTATTTTGGGGAGATGATATAAACATATTCTTCAATTTCACAGCCCAAGATCCTATTTTGCCATCTCCAACCTTAGTCAATCCTAATGAACTTACGATCCAATTATATGAAGAACAAGTTACTCCATATGGTGGAAAAACAAATATTTTACCCTCAATGATATCAACTGGAATTTTCAATTACACCTTTAATACTTCAGATTTTAACTTAAAAGGGGATTCAGTTTACTACTTCAAAATTATTGGAAATTATAAGAGTTATGTATTTATAGCATTAGATATTAAATTCATCTTTATCCAAGGATTACCAACTAGTATAACTTATTACGACTACTCATTAACAGAATTAACTAATAAAAGATTTTCAGTAATATTTGGGGAGACTTTTAATGTGACTGTTGATTATTTTAATTATTACACCAATGTTTCTTTAGATAACGCTTTCATTACATATAACTGGGATTATGGTTCTGGAATACTTCTTGATGATCCATTACATGCGGATTTTTACTATTTTGAATTTGATTCTTCAATAGCCCCAGATACAGCTGAATATATAATCGATATAGAAGCAACACTCTCAAATTATAGCACTATTGATGACTCAATCATAGTTGATATACTTCCTAGACCTACAACTATTAATGGAACCACTACTTTATTTCAAATGTCACCAAATATCTATGTATTTGACTCAGTTAATTATATATTCGAATATAAAGATACTATACGAGATATTACATTAGGGAGTCTAGATATTACAAGTTATTATTGGAATAGACTGGATGAAAATGGAGATCCTCTTACTGGTTCTGGAAATGAAGGGAGTGGAGTTTTAAATGCTGGAGCAAATAATTTATATGTCCTAGATTTTGATACAGAACTGAGAGAAGTTGGAGAATATTCCTTATTTATTACAATGCAAAAGAATAATTATGAGGTCAGAAATGGCTTTATTTTATTGACGATCAGTAAAAGACCAATAACAATGGATTTAAGAGCTACTGGTCTATCTGGTAATAAAATAAATATCGTTCAAGGAGGAATGATTAATTTTAGTATTGTTTTAACTGATGAGAGTGATGGAATCCAATTATTAAGTGGAGCAAACGTAACTTTATGGATAGATGGAAATATCTATTCTGTGGATGAAGTCCTTGCTTCACCTGGTATTTATGAATTTATATTTCCCACAAGTAATATAAATGCCTTTTTTATGCCTCAAACATTTACGGGTCAAATTACCGTTGAATTGGAGAATTATGAATTAGCTCCCACACCTATTACGATCATAGTAGGTATGACAGAGATTTTTCCGGGATTTCCAATGTTCTATTTCTTACTTATTGTAGGTGGTGTAGCTGCAGTAGTATTAAGTCTAATCTCCTATCGTGCTATTCAAAGCGCAAGAATACCAAAATTTGTCAAAAGAGCAAGAGAAATGAAAAAAAGCATAAAAGGAAAGAAATCTATCTCAGAATCATTGTTATATCCAACAAAAGAGGAACATCTAGTGAAGAAGCTCGGGCAAAAATGGGAAGCAATTGGATTATCATTTGAAGATATAATGGGAATAGCTGAAAAGAAGAAAAAGAAATTACTTGAATTAAAAGAAGAATTCAAAGGAGGTGTTGATTAATGCCTGTAGGATTAGTAGTAATGAGATGGGACGAAAGAGTCGGAACTGAAATTCTTGCAAAATACCCTGAAGAAATTAGTGTTAGTGATAAAACACTGATGCAAGTGTATAGCACTCATGAATATAGCGGGGAATCCGGAATGATAAGTTTAATGATTGGATCATTGAATATTGCATCATACTATACCGGGCCTGATAAAGGATTATACATTCTTTTACTCTTAAGTCTTGATGATGACCCAGACTCATACGAAGGGGGATTGATAGATATTTCACGTATTATTTTACAAAATTTAGTGGATGATGCTTACGCATCAATGATTCCAACACTCTTCAGAAGACTTTCTGTTTACCCTACGCTGAATAATGAACAAAGACTTGCTATCACATATCAAGATGAAATTAAACGTATGATCCTTAATCGATTAAGAGATGAAGGAGTGGTTTCTAAATCAGAATTGATGGTGTGGTTGAAAGATCAATATAAACAAGGCTTTGTAGATTTAGAAGGCGCATTAATCGAACTTGTCAAGCGAGATGTCGTTAAAGAAACATCAGTGAAAGGTATGCCTTCGGAGCTAATTTTTTTAATACAGGATATTGTTGCTTTACGATCACCTCCTGTTAAAATGTTAGATGATCCTGTTAATCGTGGTTTACCAGCTCAACTTGTAGAGGACTACAAAATCGAAGTTAAAAAATTCTTTCAAAATTATCACCCTACAGAAGGGGATAATCTTAGAATTATAGATATTCTTATTAATCCACAAGTGTATGAAACTTTACGATTATTAAGAACTGCTATAGCAACTAAAAATGACCTTGAGAAGCTAAGAAAGAAAGGCGTCGACGATCTTGATGATGTATTAAAGTTGCTTTGGGATACTCAAATGATTCAAGTTTTTCAAGACGAAAGAAATAATGAATACTATGCACTGCTCTCGGATTTTTATTTGGATTTGATATTTCCAAAATATCTCTTAAACATTATTAAGAAAGTATATGACCAGAAATCAAAAGCTAGTCAAGTTTTAATTGAATATCTCACAGTTTTAGAAAATTCTTACTCAGATATTAAAGCAGCAGCTAAAGCTGAAGCAAAAGCAAAAGTATAATCTATATAATTTTTTATTTCTTTTTAATATAGCAAAATTTTTGAATTCTCAAAGATAGTTCTTTTTAATAAACCATATTTAATTTAAAACTAAAAGTGATTATGATGGATGAAGACTCGTTTCCTTCTTGTGAACAGTACTTTGACGTTCCAGAAGCAGTTGGGTTAGATGGAATCGATTTGGAAAAATATATCATTGCTTCATATATTATTAAACGCCCTAAAGGGCAAAATGTTAATTATTTATCTCGATTTGCAGCAATTGAACAATCTACTGGGACTTGGGTAAGAGTTCCTGCTGAAACTGAGGAAGTAAGAAAATATCATGTTGCAAGAGTACTAGGTGTCTATGAGCTTCCAATGTATGAATATTATGTTCCAAAAGATTTAAAAGAAAGAACTTACTTTGTACAAATTGGATTTCCCGTAGTCAATATTAAGGGCATGGGAATTCCAATGCTTTTTACGACAGTTATTGGAAATATATCTATTACTCATGGTTTAAAATTAGTTGATTTATCATTTCCTAAATCATGGCTAGAAGATTTTAAAGGCCCAAAGTTTGGTATTGATGGTATTCGAAAACTAATGAACATTCCTGAACGCCCACTTTTAAATAACATGGTTAAACCTTGTACTGGACATACAGCAGATGTTGCAGCAGATTTAGTTTATAAAGCTGCAGTAGGAGGTTGTGATGTAGTAAAAGATGATGAGCTTATCTCAAATCCCTCTTTTAATAGACTTGAAGAAAGAATTGTTAAAGTTATGGAAGCTGTTGATAAAGCTGATTCGGAAAAAGGCGAGAAAACTCTTTACACAATTAATATTACTACAAAATTCCCTGATATGTTTGAATACGCAGATAAAATGGTAGAATTAGGGGCTAACGCACTAATGATAAATTATTTAGCTACAGGTTATGAAGCCTTAAGACAAATAGCAGAAGATCCTTCGATAAAAGTTCCAATTCTGGGCCATATGGATTTTGGTGGTACTTATTTTGGCGGTGAATGGACTGGTATGACAAGTATGTTAACCTTTGCAAAATTACCTCGAATTTGCGGAGCAGATACTGTCGTTATCCCTGCACCTTATGGAAAGGCAGAAATTCTAGAAGAAAGATATGAACAGAATCTTAAAGCACTTCGATATCCTCTGCAACATATTAAACCAACATTACCAATGCCCTCTGGAGGAATTACGCAAGGAATGGTGGAGAAGTGTATAAAAGAAGCTGGGAAAGATATTCTTATTGGTAGTGGAGGTGGTATTCATAGCCATCCCGATGGTCCAATAGCAGGAGCTAAAGCATTTAGACAAGCTATAGATGCTGTAATGGAAGGTAAAAATGTTAGAGACGTTGCCAAAGAGAAAAAAGAATTAGGAGTAGCCCTTGGTATTTGGGGTACTGGAAAAACACAATTAATTGAATAAATAAACTTTTTTACTTTTATTTTATTTTTATGAAAAACTCCTTTAGAAGAACCTTCACTTTTTTATCAAATTCATCTAAACTAATTTTATTTCCAAGTTCATTACCTCTCAGATCTAGGTATTCAAGGTTTTTTAAGCTCTTAATATAATTTAAGTTTTCAATTTCACTGATTTTATTATTAGTTAAAATTAAATGAGTCAAATTTCTTAAGTGGATTAATTCCTTAACATTTTCAATAATATTGTTTGAGAGATCAATTTTCGTTAAGGATTTTAAGTAACTTAAACCTATAATTTCGGAAGTTGATTGAATGTTATTCTTCCATCCAAAAGGAGTACCTTTTACTTCGTATTCTAAATAATCTGATAAATCCAGTTCTTTAACTAATCCATTACGTGGATTTAATTCATAATATACATTAGGATATTGATTTATTAGATTTAAGATTGTTAAATAATTAATTAAAATTTCTGCTAATTTTGTATGGGTAAAATCTTTTATTTGTTTCGTTTTTATGAGTCTTTTAATTGCTTTTTTATATTTTTTATTCTCAATTTTTCTTACTTTATTGAGGAATTTAGTTTTTGTAATTTTCTTAACTTCATTCATTAAAATCAATTTTGATTCATGACTTTCTATTTCTTCCAATGATTGAATTATTGTGATTAAACATTCATAATCAGTTTCATGTTGTATAGCCCATTTTAATGGATTAATTATTTTCTGAAGAAATTTATGTTTCAAAAATTTTGCTGCAGCATTTCTAATCTTACTATTTGAATCAGAAATGAGTAAATTTTCTAAGAAACTAAATAGATCATGAGTATTTATTCCAACTTTTTCTAAATTCATGATAGCGTCTAATCTTACATCCTCATTCTCATTATTCTCAATTATAGAAGTCAATAAATCAAAAGCTGTTTCGTTATTTATGTATTTATTGCTAAGTTCTTCATTTATTTGTTTAGGAGTTAGATCCATTATTTTTCATAAGAAAAATTAATTAAAATAAATCTAAATATAATATGTATAAA
>JBHLNW010000125.1:0-9437 GCA_048941185.1 Promethearchaeota archaeon | reverse complement strand
ATTAAGTTTAATAATCAACCAGCACCTCCAAAGGTTGGAGTTACCGCAGAAGAAAGCAATACTTATACTGATTTCTGTAATATTAATATTGGGGGTCTTAGAGAGGATGGTTCTGATGGAGTTAATGAAATGTCTTTTATGTTATTAGATGTAATTGAAGAAATGCGTATAGTACAGCCAAGTAGCAATGTTCAAATCAGTAAAAAAACCCCAAATAAGTTCTTAAAACGCGCTTTTGAAATCATAAAAACAGGTTTTGGTCAACCTTCAGTATTTAATACTGATGCTATCATCCTTGAATTAACAAGGCAAGGAAAATCTATAATAGATGCTCGAAATGGGGGCGCAAGTGGTTGTGTTGAATCTGGAGCTTTCGGGAAAGAAGCATATATCTTAACGGGATATTTTAACTTAGTAAAAATTCTTGAAGTAACTCTTAATAATGGTTTCGATCCACTAACCAAAAAACAGGTTGGATTAAGAACTGGTGAACCTACGACTTTTGTATCTTTTAATGATTTCTTTGAAGCATTTTCTAAACAGATTAAACATTTTGTTGATATTAAAATAAAAGGGAATCTAATTATCGAGCGTATCTGGGCACAAAATCCAGCGCCATTCTTATCAATATTGATTGATGATTGCATTAAGAATGGGAAGGATTATAATGATGGTGGTGCTAAATATAACACCTCCTATATACAAATTGTAGGAATGGGAAGTATTACAGATTGCCTAACATCTTTAAAATATAATGTGTTCGATAAGAAGAATATCTCCATGGATGATATGTTAAAAATCTTAGAAAAAAATTTTGAAGGATATGAAAATATTCACCAGAAATTACTCTACAAAACCCCTAAATATGGGAATGATGATGATTATGCTGATTCTATAACTACTCAAGTTTTTGAAATTGTTTTTGATGCAATCGATAACCGCCCTAATACTAAAGGCGGTGTACATCGTATTAATCTACTTCCTACAACTGTACATGTATATTTTGGTCAAGTAACAGGCGCTACTCCAGATGGGCGAAAATCATGTATGCCATTATCAGAAGGTATTTCTCCAGTTCAAGGGATGGATATTAAAGGTCCAACCGCTGTTATTAAATCAGCTGGAAAAATAGATCATCTGCGAACTGGTGGAACGTTGCTAAATCAAAAATTTACACCACATTTTCTTTCAGACGAAAATAGAATTAATAAACTAGTTCACTTAATTAGAGCATATTTTGAAATGAATGGACATCATATTCAATTTAATGTAGTTTCGGCAGATACTCTTCGAGCAGCTCAAAAAAATCCAGAAAAATACAGAAATTTAATTGTAAGAGTTGCAGGTTATAGTGATTATTTTGTGAATTTAGGCTCAATTTTACAAGATGAGATTATTAAAAGAACGGAGCATACTGTAATTTAATTTTTTTTGATTTCGGCTTTTAAATTAGAAGACATTAAATTGAATATTTTTATAATTTAAGGCTCTTTTCTTTTATTTTAAAAATAAATGTACATATTCAGTACATAAATTTATAAATGAATCTTTCTTTTAATATATTATGTACATAATAAGTACATATTTAAAATTATATTGAGATGAAAAGTGAGGATGATCAGATAATGAGTAAAGTAAAAATTAAAAATACTTTTAAGATCTTAGTCCTTGGGGCTCCTGGTGTAGGTAAAACCACTTTAATTGAACAATATAGTGATACTCTTTTTGAAAAGGATGTAGCTCCTAAAGTTGGAGTAAATTTTTTCCTAAAACAGATAAAAATTGGAGGTTATAATTATCGACTTCAGTTTTGGGACTTTTTTAACGAAGAAAAGTTTGGATCACTTCATACATTATATTATAAGGGAGCCTCAGCGATTTTTTATATTTTCGATCTATCCAAACCTGAGACTTTTGAATATTGTCAAAACCATCTTAAAAAAGTATGGAATGAGAGCAAACTAATTAAGTGTCCTGTACTCCTAATTGGGAATAAAGCTGATTTAGTTGAAAATAAAAAAGATATTGACAGGAATAAGTATAAGGATTTTGTTAGAAAGGAAGGGTTGTTAGGATATATTGAAACTTCAATGAATAATATTAATAGTGTTATGGATATAGTTCCAATTATTATTCAAAATAATTTAAAAAAGAATTACCAAGTAAAATTTTTAGTAAATAGCGAAGAATTTGAAGATATTAAAAGGTTTGCTAAACTTTCTCATCAGTCCCAATCTGATTTTATTCGGACGGCAATATGGGAAAAAATGCGAGTGATGAATGCACAATCGATAAATAAGAACTCAAAAAAGAATATTAATATGGAAGAAGATAAGTTAAATTTAATAGAATTGCAGAAAATTAGAAAACTGTTAGAAAAACTTGAAAAACAATAGTTTTCCGAATTAAGACATTCTTCTTTTTTTTTTATACTATTTCTATTTAAGAAGATATAAATTCAAGAAGTTTATTATGGAAATGTACTTGAGATATACAAATTGATTTAGTTAAACAAGAAATAGAAAAGTTCATGAGCTTCGATTCAGATTTTAATAAAGAGAAACTAATTGATAATATCCCAGTTGATGAAAATTCTTTAAATATATCTTAATAAATAAAAGGAATTAGTGCTTTTCGATTTTTTGGGTAATCCGGGAATGTATTAATATACCATAAATGATTAGTACGAGCTCTTGGTGATAAGTTAGCGAATGTCCATATGGCAAACACAAGTCCTGGAAATGACCAAGTTATAATTGCCCATCCAATCCATTCAGTTATTTCTCCAAAATAACTAGGGCAACTTATATACTTGAACATTCCTCCGTATGGGATTTTATATTCAGTTTCTCCAGGCTTTCTTAAATTACGGATGATGTAATCAGAATGCAGATTAATAATGAATCCAATTAAGAAAATTAAAATTCCTGCTATAAAAAATGGGTTTATTAACCAAGTTATAGGATATGAAGGTGCAAAAGTATTAATCCATCTTGCTTGTAAATAAGTATTAACTCCATTAAATGTAATCCCCATTAAAATAATTGTTATCGGCATCGGTAATTTTCCACGGATTAATAGAGGAAAGATGAATGTGCGTTGGCAATAATGCATCATCCATATAGCCATAAAAATGAGTGGAACTATCTCTAATCTTCGATCTCCAATAATATAATATATTAAATAAATAACGACGGTAGGTAATTCCATTAAAATCCAACCAAGTTTATTATTAATTGTCGGTCCCCATTTTCTACTAATATGTTGTCCATAGCCCGCGGGTATCCGAAATAAAATTATAAAAAACAGTATTGAAGAAAAGCCAAATATAATCATTAAAATGTTAAATATCAAATATTCATCCATATTATCCACTTAATACTATATTGTCATCATCTTATAATAAAGCATCCCCTAATTACAAACTTAAATTAATTCTTAATTTTTAATTTATTTATTCTAAAATTATTTAAATGTCAAAATAGATTATCTAAAAATCAATGAATAAAAAATGTTGGAAATATTGGACTTTTCTTCTAAACATTTTTGGCTGTATTCAATTCATAATATTGTCCTTTATCGCTATGTTTTATTATAAGGGAGGAACTTATTTAGATCCTTCTAGTCAAGGCTATTCCTTTTGGTATAACTATTTTAGTGATTTAGGACGGATTTATGCACATTCCGGAAATTTAAATTTAATATCATTTCTTTTATTTGCCATTTCATTGAGCATATTGGGAGGTTCTCAAATTCCATTTTACATAGCATTTCAAAATCTATTTAGTAAAAATGAAGTAATGAAGATTATAAGTTGCATTGGTTCTGTTTTTGGCATTTTCGCCGGGATTTTCTTTATTTGCACTGCTCTTGTCCCCTCAGATATTAGTGGTTTTTGGCATAATCTTTTTGCCTCATTTGGATTTGGATCCATTTCTATATCTATAAGTTTATATACAGCTGTAATATTTCAAAATGATGAATATCCAAATTCTTATGCGATAGCTTGCTTAATTACATCTATAATTTGGATAATATTTTATTGGGCTCTATTTTTTATCCCAAATAATAATATTTCAACTCTACTATTCATTAATGTTTCTAGGCAAAAAATAATTTTATATGCTCTTCTGATTTGTGGGATCTATCAAGGATATGGCGCTTTAAGACAATTACATTCTTGAATCTATTATGCGTAAAATTTTTAACTCTTCCACCTTTTTAAATTATATGAGTAGGGATAAGAAGTTAATAGAATTGCTTCAATCAGGTTCACTCCGTGCTATAATTTTTGATTTTGATGGAACTTTACTTGATATTAGAGAAATTATTAAAAAATCGATTGAAGAAATTTTAGGAGAGAAAAATTTAGACATTGATATGGAATTAACAATACAAGAAATTGGAGCCTTGTTAGAAACTATCCAAGGATACCCATTACCTAAGGTCTTACTTGAATCATATGAAATATTTAACCATATAACAGCACTTCAAGCCTTAACTTATTTTAAAAAATTGCAAATTGCAGTTAAGATTTTTGCCAAATACCTTGAGTATGCGAAAGAGGCCATTTTTTTCCCCCCAGTAAAAGCTTTATTAAAGAAATTAAGTAAAACTTCTGACTTGTATATAGTATCTCACAATAAAACTGAAACAATCATGGATCATTTAGAAAAAGAAGGATTTGAGAAAGTGTTTAAAGGGGTTTATGGAAGTGATAGAATACCTATTCAAAAACCGGATCCGATGGCACTTCAACCAGCTTTAGAAAACTATGAAAAACGTCGTAGAGATGAATTTTTAATGATAGGTGATATGCCCTCAGATATTACGGCAGGCCGAGAAGCGGGATTCTGGACTATAGGAGTAGCAAGCGGAGTAAGTAAACATGAAATTTTAATAGAATATAAACCTGACCTCTTAGTTGAATCTTTAGATGATTTATTAAATATATTAGAAAATTAGCTCTTTTTCTCAAGCGATTTATCAGTTTTAGAATAGATTAACATAAATATAAAAGTTTATACTGATGTTTTGTTTTTAATTTAATCTAAGAATAACATAGGTCAATACATTTTTGTCAAATTTGAAAATAGAAAAAAGTTATATTTTCTATAAATTCAATTTTTTTTCTTTTCCTATTTTTTATATGAAAGGATTGCCATATTCATTTGAAAATCATTATTGAATGGATTACTATACAGTGATCTAAAATTTGAATACAAATACTATGTAAATCTCTTTAAATAGATTGTGGGTTTTTATACATTTAAGCAATGAAATTAATTAATTTCCAGAATACAAAGAAACTTATAATATATTTTAATCTTATAATTTTAACTCTCGCATTAATAATTCTCTTTTTAGATTTAAAGGTCTTTTATGTTTCTCATGCTAGCTCCGGGATGATCCCTATTATTGTTTATGAAACATACTCAAGCACAGAAACTTCATTTCTATATGTACTAATTGCTTTAATAATAATTAGCTCATTCATCTTTCTAATAAATAGATTAGAAAAATGGAAATCCCTTCGAATTTTAATTATATCTATACTAAACCTCATCACTATAATTATTTTCTTACTAATGATCATAAATATTCATTTTCTCATAATATCTCCAACTGCAAATCCCCCTACCAGAATAATTGAGATATTTCCTGGCTTTATATTAATCATAATTCTCTACATTGCATTTTTCGCAAACAGCATTTTAATGATTCAACAGCAAAGGTATCTTTCAAAGTA
Organism: Promethearchaeota archaeon; assembly: GCA_048941185.1. GTDB lineage: Archaea > Asgardarchaeota > Lokiarchaeia > Sigyniarchaeales > SOKP01 > Loki-b32. Next base: position 3,688 of record JBHLNW010000125.1, on the reverse strand, counting down.
TGTTTTAATATTATCGTCATTAATCGGAGCATTATTAATTAGTCACGCGATACATGAATCTGGACATGCATTATTTGTGTTATTATGCGGTGGGCAGGTTACAGAATTTTATCCCTTTCCATTCTTTATGGATGGAATCCTTAGAACGGGATATGTTTCATATCAAAATGTTCCTTTACCTTTAGTTCCATTAGTTACTCTAGGAGGAGAAATCCTGCAGTGGATTACTATTCTAATAATTCTATTCATCTTATTCCGTGTAAGAACTCCGAAGATTTTAACTGTATTTTTAACCTTTTTATTAACTATATCTTGGTTAGATTTTCCACTCTACACAATAAACAATGCTCTGGGCATACCTCATTGGTTTGTAATCGGCTGTTCTCATGGCGATATCATGGAATTTATTGTTCAAACAGGAGTACCTCTATGGCTTATGCTTCTCCTCGCTTCTTTACAATTATTTCTAGGAATCTTAATTCTTTACTTTAAATCATTGAAAAATTATGTTTCAATTAGAATTCAAGTCAAAGAAAAAACACCCTTAATCAGTTAAAATTCATTATTAAATTACTTTATACTTATAGTGTCTAATTTATTGAATTGAAGAAGTTTTAATGTAAACTAATCTTATGGATTAGTTTAAACCATAAAGAAATCATACTCTTTCGCGTATTACTACAACCATTAATTTTTTAAATAAACAAGCCTTTAAGTAAAATTAATTCAGCTGAAAAGATTGTGTTTTTATTAAATTTTCACACTTCTTTTAATAATAACAAGTGAAAATTATGGAATTAGAAAAAGTACGAAAGAGTGGAGCTGAAACTGCTCGAGACCTCGATCTCAAGAAGAATATTGAAGAAAAGATGCAAGAAGAACTAAAATACGAAAAACGTCATCAAGATTGGACCTATAAAATACTTAAATATAACCCCATTGACCCTTTGAATGACCTATATCGATATATAATTAAAAGGTTAGATTTAAAGCCAATCGAGGGACGTTTACAATGGTGGGCGGCATATATCTACATTAAATGGGCCGTACGTACATTCTGGAATTTTAAAGCAGAATATCCGAAAGGGAACATGTTTCCAGAGTATGGTCCGGGTATTCTGGTGGGAAATCACGAGTCACACATCGACCCATTCTTTTATGGAGCCGCTTGTCATCGCAGAATTCGCTACATGAGTAAAATTGATAATTTTAAAACCCCTATAGTAAGAACTCTCTTTAATAACCTTGGAGCATTTAAGGTAGACCGAGAGAACCCAGAATTAGGATGGGAAAAAGCAAAAGAAATAATCAATGGTGGAGAGTGGGTTGGTATTTTCCCAGAAGGGACAAGATCTAAAGATGGAGAATTAGGAGAATTTAAGACTGGTGCAGTTCGGCTTGCGATAGAAATGGATGTACCCATAGTGCCTATGGCAGTTGTCGGGTCAAGAAATGCATTACCTAAAGGTAATCTTGTCATGAAACCAACCCAGGTTATCGTACGTGTTGGCGATCCGATCTACTATCATGATTATGATATTAACTCTGTTTCTTATGATGATATTAGAAGATTAACCGATGAACTGAGGAATACAATTTGGGAATTGCGGGAAAACCTTTATGGAAGAGAGGAAGATGAGGAACTTTCTATAGGCTCCCCTGAAGGAATTGAGAAAAAACCCAAATTTGATTTTATGACCTATTTGAAAGATCAAGGAAAAGGAATTCTCCGACTTATAGATGATTCTTGGTACGCTCTTCTAAAAAGCTTAGAAGAATTTGGAGTACGAAAGCAATTTCAGCATACGGTGCAATGTTTTTCAGGAGATCTAGTTTGCGGTTGGTCAGATCTTATGATACCATACAAAGTGATCGATTTTGATAAATATATCCCCGCTGAAGGCGCAGCTCTTATATGTCCAAGTCATAATTCTGAATGGGATGTACTCATATTAGCAGCAAGCATGATACATCATCCTCCGCGACGAGTAATGTGGCAGATGGCTAAACAAACACTATTTAAAATACCACTTGTTAACGCGTGGGTTAGAAATCACCATGCCTTTCCGTTAAAACGAGGAATGCATGATGTAGACGCTTTTACTTATGCAAAGGAGCTTCTTGAACAAGGAGAATGTGTGTGCACATATCCAGAAGGAACTACCAATCCTGGAGAAGGTCAACTGTTAGAAGGTCATACTGGTCCTATGCGCTTAGCAATCGAAACAAAAGTGCCTATAATCCCTATAGGAATAACCGGTACAGAAGCTACGTATCCTAAACATGCTAAAATGCTTAAATTTTACAAAGGACAAATCTTAAAAGCTGGTCCGCCATTTATGGAGCATCAAAAATACTGGGACAAGCCAATGCCCGGTTATGATGAACTTAAACGATTAACAGCTAGCATGATGGATCAAATTAGGGATTTACTTTTATATGACACCTCTGACGTATGAGATATTGAGGAATTAAATAAATGGAATCAAGTGAGCAATCGGATAAAAAAAAAATAAAAGTTGGTGTTCCAAGAGCTCTACATTTTTATCGGTATTTTCCTTTTTGGAAAAGACTTCTAGAAGAATTAGATGTTGAAATTGTATTAAGTCCTCCAACTAATAAAAAGATAGTTGAAGAGGGTGTGACTCATGGATTTGGAGAACTATGCATACCTGTAAAGATATATTATGGTCAAGTATTAAAATTAGTACGCGATCATCCAGATCTAGATTATATTTTTGTACCGAGATATGTAGCAGAGGTAAAAGATGCATATTTTTGTCCGAAATTCCTTTCCTTGCCAGATGTTATTAAGATTTTACCAGAAGTCCCAAAAATATTGAACTTCGAAGTAAATGTTAAGGAGTTTCCTATTGCTACTTCTGCCATTGAATTGGGGAAAGAAATAGGGAAAAATCAAAATGACTCACTAAACGCTTACAGAGAAGCACAAAAATATTTTGATGAATATCATAAATTTCTACAAGATGGTGCTCCAGTCAACCATGCATTAAGATTGGTAGAACATAATCGCCCTTTTACTTTACCGAAGAAAAAACATAAGGGAGATCTTAGATTTCTCCTTCTAGGGCATGCGTATAATATTTTTGATACCTTTATTAATTTAGATTTCCAAAAGAAATTAAGAGATCAAGGTGTAGAAGTCTTAACCATAGAAAATCTACCCGAATCTATTTTCAAAGTGCCAGTTATTGTTAATAAACGTTTACGTAATTATTGGCGGCATGAGGAAGAAATAATGCAAGCAATCAGGTATTTCCTTACCAAGGGTCGTGATGAAATTGACGGAGTGATCTTTCTTGTTAGTTTTGCGTGTGGTCCAGATAGTTTAATATCAGAATTAATCATGCGAGATATGAAAGTTGTGGGACTACCTTTTCTCGAGATTATCATGGACGAACATTCGGGAGAAGCAGGTATGATTACACGTATCGAGGCGTTTGTTGAAATGGCACGCCGTAAGAAGAGAATGCAAGCTGGAAAAAAGAAAGCGAAAAGAGGCGTGCAATATGTTTGACATGAGCGAAGAAAAACTAGCAATACATAAAAGAAAAGTAGAAGCGATCTCTGAAATGGTTAGAAATGCGTACGATAACGCGAAGCCGGGGGAATATTTCTCTCTAAAAAAGGCGAGCGTTTCCCACATGGCTCCACAGCCGGATAACCC
>JBHLNW010000124.1:0-9515 GCA_048941185.1 Promethearchaeota archaeon | reverse complement strand
TAAAAAAGAGAAATTTTCTTTATCTCTTACGTCGTTGATATATGATGAAAATGGCCATTACGATAGCTGTAGTAGCAGTAATTATTATAGATATCAATAAATCTTTAAGATTTACGCCTGAAGCGAAATAAAGCCAAACTGAGATCTTTAATAATAAATTCCATTCAGAATCTGGATCGTCCAAATAATCGAAATCTGAAGTTGCATCTCTAGCACTATTCTCTTCATATTCGGGATGTGGGAAACTGAGAAATACGGCACCATTTCCATATCGAAAAGTAATCATGCCGGGTTGATTGTTGTGTGGATATATCATTATAGGATTAATATTGGACATGTTATCAGAATGATAATATCGAGATGACCAATAAAGTAATTGATAAGAAGCAGGTTCGTCTGAAAGATCTGGTCCAGTTGACCCTTGATTAACATTCATCTCAATTATATAAATACCTCCCGGGATTTCTGGATTAGTAGGCAGAAAAGAACCATCGATAAGATTTAATCCATCGGTACCAAACAGAGCACCGCCACAGATACCGAAATATGAACCACCATTTAAAAGAAAATTTCTAATAATCTCTATACCTTCATTCCCTAAATAAAATTGATACAAAGATGTATCTCCTCCTGGAAAAACTAATATATCACAATCAGATAAGGTGCCACTGAGGATATTATCCGAATTTATACTATTTACATTAGCATCCATCCACTCAAACATTTCTTTCAAAGCGACGTAACTGCTTTCTAGCGCACCGTTACCATTATATACTGCTACGTTAACACCACGTAAGTTATTTCGTGTTTGAGAAACTCCATATCTTGTATTAAAGGTATTAATTGTTGTGAATAAAATGAATAGGGTAAACAAGAACATCTTACGTGATCTCAATTTTTTATGTTTAAAAAGTGGATTAATCATATTCTTTGCAGAGAAAACTATTAATTTCTATTATATTTTTAAAATTAAATGACTATAATAATTAATTAACATTGTCAGATTATTGTACTTGATATTATAACTGATCAAGATATTATGACTGATAAAAAAATGATATAAAAAGTGTGTTAACTACTCCTACTGTGTACATTTATATTGTATAAATGAGAGATTTAAACCAAAATATTTTCCAAACATTGAACTAAAAATTGCAAGAAAATTATAATTAATGGCTTTAGCTACTAGTATCATTTCGTATATGCGAGAGCCTGTTATCAATCATTATTAATATTCATGATAGATCAAGCAAGTATTCAGGTTAATATAATATTAACCGATGAAATTTTACCTTGATAACTTATTCTTCTTTTAATTATTTTGATTGCTATATGTTCTTTTGATTAAAGAAGATGGAGATATCTCAGATAATATCATAATCTGTAATGCCGCTGTAACTGTATCAGCCGATATACTTTGATTAAGATTTATTAAAAAATAATAGATTTAATATAATTTAAACTAATTTCCTTCTTGACAAATCTATATATTTTAATGACAAAAAATTTTAAACATATATCATAATTTTTTTAATATATACCATTAAAATATTTTAAATAATATAGAAAAAGATATTAAATATAGAAATCTTAATAGTGATTAAATCAAAAAAACCAACAACTCTCTTATAATAAAACATATATATAAAAATAAGAAAGTTTAGTTTTTTAGATTTTAATTTTTTGCCCAAGAGTCTGAATGGATTGAGGAGAACAAATGTGTACGACGCAACATATAAAATTGTTATTTTTGGAGATGCTGGGTGTGGGAAGACTACCCTTACCCAAAGATTTTTAACTAATTTATTTAAATCAGATTCTAAAATGACTATCGGTGTGGATTTTGAGGTTAAAAGTTTAGAAATCAACGGAAAAAGGATAAAGCTTCAAATCTGGGACTTCGGAGGCGAAGAAAGATTTAGATTTCTATTACCTACATATGTACGAGGTGCAAATGGAGCATTATTTATGTATGATGTTACAAATTATAGTTCCCTTGCACATATAGACGATTGGTTGATGGTAATTAGAAAAGAACTTCGCGTAGAAGATCAATTTCCTATCATTGTTGTTGGTGGAAAAGCAGATCTTATTGGTGATCGTGAAGTTACAGGAGAAGAAGGCATTAATATTGCTAAATCTAGAGGCGTAGATGGTTTTATAGAGTGCAGTTCGAAAACAGGTGAAAACGTAGAAGAAACTTTTGAAGCGTTATCAAGTTTGATGCTACAAAAATCTAATTTGTTTTAAAAATACCCTTAGTCTTTCACTATATTATTCATTTAATACATATTTCTAAAAAAAGTATGATAATTTCGTATATTTTCAAATTATTATTCTTTATCTTGTTCTTCCATTGCTAATTTTTGTTTCAATCTTAAATCTTTTCTTCTAAATGATACCATAATTTGAAAATCAAGATCTTTTTTATATAAATCAGCATAGGTTACTAATTTTTTAGCAATTTGCTTTTCCTTATTGGCGCTTTCAATGTCCATTCCATCAAAAATCGATATTTCTGAGAATTTTTCAATAATGTCGAGGAGTTCTTCTGCTAATACATCTGATCTATCTTTAACAGCAATAATCATTAGCTCTTCTAATTTTTTATATATTTCTCTCTTACTAAATTGGCAAAGTATACACTTTGAAACCCGATTTTTGAAAATATTTAATATTATTAATCCTGTAATGAATTTGAAATTTTTAATTAAGAGATCGATGGTTTCGTTGTTATATTCATCTAGATTTTGTTTAACATATATTTCCGCTTCATTATATAACTTAGAGAAAAACATAGCTCTATCAAAATACGCAGGAACTATACAAAATAATCGAGTAAACCAAAAAGGTCTAATATCAACTGGAGGATCCTCATAAAATATATAATATACTATTCTTCCATCCCTTTCTTTATATAAAGTTGATTCCTTTTTTAGCATATTTAAATACGTTGAAATTGTTGAACGAGCGATTTCTTTAAAATATCTTTTATATTCATCCTCTACGTCTCCAGTAGTAATTTTATTCTTTCCTTCTAAATAGAATCTTAGAATTATTCCCAAAATGCGGTTTTCATGAAGACGTCCCGTTTTTATCTGTTGTTCTTCTGATTCGTCCTCCCTAATTTGATATAAAAAAGCTACTTCTGGAGCGAAATCTTGAATAACACTATCAATTAATTTAAGTTTTGAATCAGTTATTTCAAATTCTTCTAATTTCGCACCTTCTATTAATAGTTTTTCTATTTCTGATCTTTCAGACAAATTTATAAAACACTCGATTTTGTTTTTCTTATATTAAAAAAATCTATATATCTTAATAAAAATTTATGTTCGATTAGACTAGAAACATCTTCCTTATTTATCTTTCTATCAGAATCTTCTATATTTTGAAATATATTGAATATTTATCTTCTTGCTTCTTTAAGATCCTTATAAAAGTAATTAATGATTATCTTTAAAGATATCGGTAAAAGCACACTCCAAATGAAGTCTTAATAATTTAAATAATCGCTTGAAAATTTTATAAGAAAATTATTGAGCGTTTTTATATTTTTCTTTCCAGCGAGGATCAGACTCTTGTAGTACTCTTCGTTGAACTTTACCAATCAAGTTTTTAGGAAGTTCCCCGATTATCGCTACACTATGAGGTACTTTGTAGTGTGTCATATTATTCTTTGCCCATTCTTTTATTGCTTGAGGTGAACAATCGCAATCCTCCTTAATTGAAACCCAAGCTTTAACAATTTCTCCGCATTCTTGATCAGGAAGCCCTGCAACAGCGACTTCAGTAATATCCGGGTGCTTCATTAATAATTCCTCAATCTCCTTTGGAAAAACAGAGAATCCTTTACATTTTATAAGTTGTTTTTTTCTATCTCTTATTTCTATTGTTCCATCTTCATTCATAAAACCAATATCTCCAGTTAAAAGCCACATTTTACCCTTATACTCCCTAATTGTTTGTGATGTTTCTTCGGGTTCATTCAGATATTCTAGCATAATTTGAGGACCAGTGATACATATTTCGCCAGTATGTTCAATACCAAAGTTTTTATCATCAGGATTTCCTAAACATATTGGACCCTCAGAAAAATCATCAATAGGCCAAATTCCCCACTCTGTTCCTGGAAAAGGCATTCCTATACTCCCAACTGGGCTTTCACCAAATAAATTTCCCGCACTGACAGCAGGGCTAGCTTCTGATAAACCATAACCTTCTACAATTCTACCCCCTGTATTCTTGACAAATGCATCTCTAACAGAAGCATGTAATGGCCCAGCGCTAGAAATGCATAATATTAATTTTCCCATCACTCCCGGAAATCTTCTTTTAAGGTTTTTAAGCTCTGCTAATCTTTTAAACAAAATTTCAGTACCCGCATAAATTAATCCCTCCTTGCAAGGTAATCTTTCTATTTGTTCACACAATTCAGCTTGTGAAGGTGGAGTTGGGAAAAGCATTATCCATCCTCCTACAGCTAATGTTGTATTCATAACAACAGTATGAGCAAAACTATGGAATAAGGGTAATATGGCTATGTTTCCAATTCCGGGTTTTTCTCCCCCTAACCATAATTTGCATTGTTTTGCATTTGAAATCACATTAAAATGACTCAAAACAGCAGCCTTTGGTAATCCTGTTGTACCTCCTGTCATTATATAGGTTGCTGGATGATTTTTTACGTCAATGTTCACCTTAGGAACATCTGCTTTTGTTTTTATGAGTTCATTAAATTTTAAAGCACCTGGATAATCAACTTTCCCTGAAGGAATTTTTTTTACAAATTTTCCAATTGCTTTTTTTATACCTTTTATTTCTGCTAGATCTGCAAGATTTGTATAAATAATTTGTTCTATATTTGACTCTTGTATTATTGGTTTTATTGATGACTCATACAACGCATCTAATACAATGAGCATTTTAGGTTTAGTAATATCAAGTTGATGAAGAACTTCTACAGCTTGATATGTAGGATTGATTCCGTTTGCAATTGCTCCTATTCGAGTTATAGCAAAATAAGAAACAATATATTGTGGACAATTAGGTAAAAATATTCCTATAACATCCCCCTTTTTAATTCCTAAATTCACTAGTGCCGTAGCAAAAGATTTCACATAATTTTGGAATTGTTTATAGGTAATCCATGCATCTAAAAACCAAATAAATTTCTCATCTTTATATTTATCTACTTGTTCATCTAACAATTCATTTATTGTTTTTTCTTTAAAACTTGTATTCAAAGGAACTCCCTCTGGCCACCACTTCTTAAACCAGCGTTTACTCTCATCAACATAAAAGGGTTGTTGCATTTTTAATGTCATTTATTCCTCACTATCTTTGAAATAATCTTATCTTTATGTCACTTAGATTTTTCTAAATTTATAACTATATAAGAAAATGAAATTGAAAAATCTTATTTTTATTCAAAATTCATTATAAAAACTTTAAAAACTTTTTAAAATGAGCAAAAAATAAAAAAAAAAGAAAATAAAAAATTAATTTGATTTAAAATCTTCTATCTTTTCTCCTTTTGATTAAAATTGTCGCCACTCCGACTAATCCAACTCCCGCAATCAATACAATTAATGCCCAAAAACCTTCTCCTTCGAAAACCATAAAGACACTGAAAGTAGGATCGTGCCATATTCCAGAACCATCCTCAAACTGAGGATAACAAACAGCATAAACCATAACACTTAATTCAGTTTGTACCCTGATATCTGAGGCAAAAGTACTTACTTCTTCACCTCCAGCTATAACATATGAATCGTGTCTTTCATGCTCCATTAACCAGACAGCAAGCGGTATAATGCTAGTACTTGCTGGAGCAGTAGTTTTACTTAATTCGCTACCATATTCATAATCATAACCAGCAATATCAACAAATTCTAGTTCGTCCTGGGCACGAGCACCAATATAATTTCCAACCATTAATTTCTTTTCAGTACGATTATAATGGCTTTGATCTAATATTGTTTCTGGTGCTTCAGGAATCTCTCCTTGCGTTGCAATAGCAAGTTCAAAATGTAAAACAGTTGATACATATATGATTGCGAGATCCAAGCCTGGAATTGGTGAATTTGCATAAGGACTATTAGGATCATTCCAAGGCGCAAAGAATTGATTTAATTTAACTAATCCATGTGCTGCACCTAGTTCTCTATCAATCTTGGGTTCAAATGTGAAACCAAAGTGTATATAACTAATACTTTCTTTTGGTGCATCTAGGTATGAATTCAAGTCGACACCTAATGGAACCGCGGAGATCTCTGAATTTAGGATATTTATACCCCATGATATACTTTTATTACTTGGGTCGATAGTTGGTTTGACAAACTGAAATCCGCCATAAACCTGACCTAATATTAATCTGTGTGTAAGTTCGGTACTCGTAGGTATATTGACTGTAGTAGCTGGATCAATATCAACGGGAGTATAAATTGCCGTAATATCTTGACTTGCATCTGTATCATTATATAAAAAGGCTCCTGCTAAATGATGTGTAAATAGATAGAACTCGATATTACATCCTTTAAACGCATTAGCTATGAGAACCTCTGGGCTTCCACCCCCACCTCCAACAGCTTCTAGGATCTCTCCAACATCAATATGAATTTCAAAATTTTTAATCCATAACTGAATTAAATCAAATGAGAATTGAGTCCAAAAGGTTTCTGCAATATTTCCATGAGTTGGAGTTAAAAGCCATTGAGTATAACTATCCCGTTTGCTTTGTGCAGTAGCATTCCAGAAATCTAACAATGCAGGTCCATTTAAAACGTCAGATTCAATGTTTTGATTGTTAGTATGATCTGTATCATTACCTGTTAAGTACCAAGATTTAGTAATACTGAATTCTTTACCTACTTCTGCACTAGGGATAATATCAAGCCGTTGCCATGTAATAGGATTCATAATAAATAATTCATCTCCAGTAAAAATATCATTGATATGAATTAAGAACCAAGTAAGTAAAGAAACACCTTCACGAATAATTTCTTGGTTAATTGGGATACCTTCATCTTGGTAAGTTAATATTCGCCTGAAAAAATTAAGTAATTTACTAACAGCAGTGATGAATGATTTATCGCTATCCCATATAATTAAAGTAGCAGCAACACCAACCTCAACTACATAGTCAAATTCACCATGTTTATCAACTATACAATATGCATGTCCCATATTTGTACTTGTTACTCCAGTTATCAACTCATTTTCTGGATTATCAACATATTCTTGAGGAAAAACATAAATATCTCTTGTATCGAGTTCATCATCAAAATTATATGTTCCATATTCGCGAAAAGTTCGATTAACACTTAATACAAAGGTGCTACCTAACATTTCAAATTTAGAAAGATTGAAGTCATTTAGAAATAATGCTTCAAATATGGAACCTAATATCCGACCGCCATATCCTAAATGATTTCCAAAGAGAGCACCAAATCCTCCACTAAACCCTTCAAAAATACCAACATCGACTTGGTTAAGATCTAACACATCATCATAATCCTTTTCTTGACCAAAAACAGCCATAGGCATAACGAATACTGAAGAAAAGATAATAGTAATAACCATCAAGGATTTTGTATTTAGATTTTTCATAATTTTCACTTACTTTTAATTATAAAATTAAGTTAATTATTAAGGATCTAATTAAAATTTAAGTTTTTAATAATTTTTATTCTAATATAATAGAAACTCTAAAAAAATCAACGATTATATTATGAATACTAAACTAAATATGCTTAAATTTGTATTATGTTTGCTTATTTAAACTTTATATTATTTCTTTATAATTTTTTTGGACTCTTAAAAATTCTAATGACTAAATTTCTTTATTTAAGAAAATGGAATTAAAATTTTATTAAAGAATTTAATCTGTGATTTTTAGGAACCCTTCATAAATTTTTATTCTGATTGCAAGAAAGTGTAAAAAAATACTATAATATACAATATTGCTGATATTAATAAACTCCATACTCTTAATAATTCAGAGATTATTTCAGTTGTGAAGAGTACATTCGAACCAATAAATACAGCTGCGATAAAGTAACCGAATAAATGACTTTTAAAACCTTTTACTTTAGATTTACCTTGAAAAAAGTTAACAATAGATGTTATGATTATGAAAATGAATCCCATAATATAAAATAGACTAATTACCTCAAACTCTAGTAAATCTAAATACAAAAAGAATGCAAAAAGTATGATTTCAAGGATTTTAATGTTCCAAATCCTTTGCTTTTTTGAAGTTTCAACCCAAAATTGTTCATATTCACTTATCCCTGCATTATAAAATAAAAGTATAAAAGATCCAATTGCTAAAGCAGTAAATAAAGAGTATGATATTTTAAAGAGATAAGGCAGTAATGGAACCCATAAATCATTCCATAAGAAATCTGCTAATACAAAAAATTCCGGTATAACACTAACCGTGCAGAAAATCGGAATTACTGATGCTAAAATCATCATAATCCATGTAATAGTAGAAATTTTCGTATCTTCTTCCCAAACCTTTTTTCTAAAGGTCGTTAATCTCCATGCCATAGAGGCAAAGCTGAGAATAGAAATAACGGGAGTAATTGCTGGAAAAATAAAAATTGCTAAAATATACACTGCATTAAGACCATAAAAAAACTTTAATCTAGATGGGACAACACTTATTATTTTATCAAAATCATCAAGAGTATTAGCAAAACGATTTATGAAAAGTATTAAAAAGAATAGCCAAGAAATACTAAAAATGAAAGGACAGATTATTTTAATTACGATAGTTATTAATAACGGGTCATTTGAATACCATAAATTAAAATTAACGAAGTTATAGATTAAAAATATTGCTATAGGAACCAAAATAATCGAAACCAAAATGATTAAGCGACTTGCGATTAATCCTTTTATCTCTTTAGGCATAATTTGTGTTAATTACTTGGCATTTTAATATTAATATAAAATACTATGCTTTAATAATTAATATATTTTCTATCGTAATTATTGGATGCGCATAAAGATTAGAGTTATTATTCATAAAAATTAATTAATTAGAATATGTACTACCCCTTTTTAGCTCCACAATTAGTGCAAAATAAATCATCCTCAGTAAGTTTCGCTCCACAATTAGTGCAAAAATCAGACGTAGGTGTAATTACTGTTTCCTCTTCAGTAGTTTCTCTTGGGAACATTTCAGAAGGTTCTTTGTCTTCTTCCCTCACCCTTACTTTCTTTTTCTTTCCTTTAGCACCTGCTGGTTTGTATCTCAAACTTCCAATAAAGGCTCCAAAAACTGTTCCAACCAAACACCCTTCTAAAATAGCAGTAAGTACTGCAAGTAAATATGGTAAATCCGTTAATCCTATTAATAAACCATCTAAAATTGCTGCTCCTATACCCATTGGTATTACCACTGCTAATATAATATAAAGTACAACTGAAATTATAGCATAACCTATCCCTATAGATAAACTCGTATGTATTGCTTCACGTGGAGAGTGAGAAAATAATGCGCT
>JBHLNW010000023.1:0-40200 GCA_048941185.1 Promethearchaeota archaeon | reverse complement strand
CTGGAAACCAAAGTCTCGAAAATAATATAGTTATAATAATCACCTTAAATTTGATTTATTAAAATTAGATTTCGTTGCAAATCTTAATAGGATGATGACTCATTTAAATCTTCACTTTTCTGTCGAAAACGAATTCAATTCTGTTAATTAATGAGAAGCGAGTTGATCGAAAGAGACAATTTGTAGTTTCAAACGCCTCATCTACTCCAAGAAAAATAAAAAAGAACTAAAAAAAAATAATTTTGGATTTAATTTTACCCTGGAAAACTCATCCCTATACTTTCTAATGCTTCTACGATAGTTGACCAAAGTCTAGTTTTGTATTCAAAACCTTTGATTTTCTGGAAAGGTCGCATCCTCTCTCCAACCCATTTTAAAGCATCTTCAAGTTTTCCCTCTTTTGCTTCCATCATACTCATAAATTTTACTCCCATTTTACCGGAAGAAACTGCAACTGGGACAGTTTCCTTTCCAAAAGATCTATCAAAAGGCATTTTTTTTAATACCTCCATATATTTATCGGCAACTTCTTGAACTATATCAGTTGGATACCATCCAGTTACAATAATATAAGGCATAATTTGATTTCCTCTTTTAACTTCAAATTAAATTAGATTTCGTTGTATGTCTAAATATGATGGTTTGTCATTTAAATATTTACATTTTTGTCATAAATGAAATAAAATTATCATTATTTAATAGTGGTATTTGATAATACGTAAAATGACATGTAAATTATTAAAAACCTATCTTTAATTGCTGAAGAAGTTCAATTAAGGATTCTGTTAATTTGTAAGAGTTAAGTTGATTGAAAGGGACGAATTTAGCTTCAAGAGCATCATCTGCAGCTTTAGGTAATTGATTCGGATCACCTTCAATCTGTTCAACAAAATAGTTGATCAAAACGTAATGATATTCAATTTTTCCATCGTTATCATACATAATTTTATTGATAATCCCAGCTAATTTTGACACTTTGACTTTAAAACCAGTTTCTTCATAAGATTCTCTTTCTGCAGCTGCTTCTACCTTTTCTCCAAGATCTAGATGCCCTCCAGGAATGCTCCAATATCCAGCATCCGGATCATATTTCCTTTTCACTAGAAGCAATTGATTATCTCGCACAAGTAAAACACCCACACCGATATGGGGGCGTATGGGGTACTTTCTTGTATCAAATGCATTTAGCTCTTCTTTATCTACCATGATTCAACATGTACTTCTATTAATCAATTATTCAAACTTTTCTTTAAATAGGTTGATTGAATAATTAACAATTTCTTGTGCATCTTTAGCATTTAACCATTCTTTAAATTTAACCCATTTATGTGGCTCTAGTCTTTTATAGGTCTCATAGAACTCTTGAATTTCATTAAGTCTATGTTTGTGTACATCTTGAATATCATTAAATCCGCTAAATCTAGCATCATTAATTAAAACTGAAAGAATTTTTGGGTCATCTCCATGCTCATCTTGAATAATAAGGGCACCTATTACTCGAACTTTTACAATACAACCCACTTCGAGGGGTTCATAACTCAATATCATTATATCAAGAGGATCGCCATCATCTGACCATGTTTGGGGGATAAAACCATACTCTACCGGAAAAATAACTGATGAAGGGATAACACGATCCAATAAAAAGGCTTCCCATTCGGGTTTATACTCATATTTATCACGTGAACCACTTATAACTTCAATCACTGCATTTAAAATAAATGGAGGATCATCTCCAGAGGGAATGTCTTTCCATAGGTTCATAGTTATCTAAATTTAAATACATTTTTTAAATATTTCTTCTTATCCCAGATATTTAGTAATTTTTGTTTTATTTGTTGCTCTAATGGTTCGTCCATGGTATTGGCCTAAGAATGGAATGCCCGAAAGAACTGTCCCATTCACTTGGATTGTAAAGAATAAATTAGCAGCTTCTTGGTGGCCAGATAATTCCTTATTTGAAAGATATAAAAAAGAAGGTATAAAAGCTATTATAAATTGTTCTGAATTCGATTATAAGAAAGAAGCGCCAGATGATTTTCAATACTTCCATATAAACATACCTGATTATGGTACGCCTACAGAGTCTCAACTAAAAGAGTTTTTAGATATTACGGCCCAACTTGGAATAAATAGAAATCCAATTGTAGTGCATTGTGTAGCTGGTTGTGGAAGAACTGGTATAATGGTTGTAACATGGGCCGCTTTTAATGATTACATTCCAAATAGAATGGATCCCGTAAAATGGATTCGAAAATTACGACCTTGTAGTTTAGAAACAAAAGAACAAATGGAATTAGCAAGAAAAATAGCGAATAAATATCGTAGGTAACTATAATGTAAAGTATTTAAGACTTGAATATATTTTATTATTAGGAATATAAATTTTTGACTGTTAAATTACCTATATTTATCGACGCCTATGCAAAAATCAGACTATATTTATATGATTATGGACAATATCATGGTATATCAGATTGATTTACCTTCAGATCTGCAAGGAAATCAATTGCAAAGGCATCTCAATAAATATGATGAAAAATATTTGGGGATAATTGCCGGATTTGACAAAAATTTCTTAGAACATTTCCTAATTATTTCTAAAGGGAAAACCCAACAAGATCTTGAAGAGATACTTAAGAAAATGGAAAAAGTGTCTTTTATGATCGGTCCTACAGGTAATTTAAATTATTTAATGGATAATCAGATCCAATATATTCTTACTAAATTAGGATCCTTAAACTTAAATCAGATTAAAGAAGGAAAAATTAGTAAGATCGCAGATGAACAAATAGAAAAAGAATTTGGAGGGACACAAAGTGTCTCATCAGCATTAGATAACCAACTAGCTAGTGCACGATTTTATTTGCAATCTATTGGATATTCAAATCAAGATATACAGGATAAATTTAATGAAGTAAAAGAAGACCCTTCAAAATTAGATGCTTTATTTACATTACAACCTAAAGAAATTTATAGTGTACCTGCAGAAATTCAACCAAGAACTACTACTCCATCTAGAGCTCAACAACCTTCACGTACTCAATCAGCTTCTATTGATAGAAGCCAACAAAGCCAAAATGCGATTGAACAACATGTACAAGCCATTCAACAAGAAATTTCTGGAGATAGAGCCAAAAAAGTTGAAGAAATAATGCAACTTATTAAAGATCATGTTAAAGAGAATATGAATGACAGTTATGAGAGAGTTTTTAAGCAAATCCATCCTGATCGATTAAACCGTGCTTTCAAAATGTTGAAAGACACAAAAAGGAAGTCAAAAAGAATGAGTCTTTATTTAGAATGGTTTTTTTGTTCCCATCTTTTATCCAATATTGAAGTAAAAGTTGAACACTGGCAGACTAGTAGTGCTGCTAGCCATGGAAGTGCAGGTGTCTACACAGCAGCAATTAATTTTGGTCGTTACGATCAAATTATAAGAGAATTTCCAGACCCTAAATTAGCAAAAGTTATTAATATCGCTAGGCTTATTTTACAAAATCCCACCAAAAAAGCAATTCAAAAACTTGGCCAGGATTTAATTGCTGAGACAGGTTTCGACGAACATCTCTATTTTACAGATTAAATAAAATTGAATTTATTATAATCATCAGTAAACGGGATTCCCTCTTTTTTTATAATAATCAAAAGATTTTTTATTAGCTATGAGAATAACTATTCCTGTAATAATGAAAACTATTCCAGCTTGTAAAGCAGTTCCAGATTCTAAAGAACCCTTATCATGAAAAATTATGAAGATCATCCCCGTAATTATGCTAACAATACCGGTTATTGCTAAAAATATTCCGTGATAATAGAACTCATGATATTTAATATAATAAAAAGGATTTATTGAAATATAAAACTTAATCCTTATTGTCCTTAAAAAATAGTAATAAGGGTTATTGTAAAATGAAGGTTTTTTATATATTTTCTTTCCCCTTATGAATATCTCAATGACTTGAATATCTTTAATTTTATCCTTTGGAACTTCAAGGGATTTTTGTTTTACAGATTAACTGTATTTCTTAGCTTTGTTATTTTTATATTAGACAAAAAACAATTCGAATATCTCTGATATATTCGTTTGGAATGTTAGTAAAAGCCAAAATTAAACATTTAAACTTCAAAGATTTATATATGCTTTTTCTTATATACCTAATAGTATCCTAAATTCTAAAAAGAGAGAAAAATGAGGCGGAAAAAAAAGTTATTTAAATATGTTCTAATTTGGATTTTTATTTTTGAAATTTTATTTATCAATGGAGCCAACTCTTTTATTATAAATGGTTTAGCTAATAATACTAATTCAGTTAGGGTTTATGAAGTAGGAGATTCTGTATATTCTGTTGATATATCATTTGATGGGAAATATATTGTTGTGGGAAGCAAGGATAATTATATCTGTCTTTTTAATAATACGAGTAGCACTCCTGTATGGAACTATGATACACTGGGAGAAGCGCGTAGAGTTTCAATGTCATCTAACGGAGATTATATTATTGTTGGAAGTGATAATGGAAGGGTATATCTCTTCGAAAAAAATTCTTCAACACCTTTATGGTATTATTTTCCTGCGCAGTGGCCAGTAATTTCGGATGATGGACAGTATATTTTTGCGTGTGGTTATTTGGATAATCATGTCTATCTTTTAAATAATACTAGTAATAAACCTCTTTGGAACTACACAACAGAAAGCACTTGGCTAACTGGGGCACTCTCATCAAATGGACAGTATATTGCGGTAATAGACAGAGAAAAAGTTCTTTTATTAGATAAAACGAACTCTACACTTGTATGGAGTTATGAAACAGAAGACAATGGGGAATCGATTGCCATCTCCTCAGATGGGCAATATGTTGTTTCAGCCAGTTGGGGTGATGATATTTACTTATTCAACAAATCAAGTCCTAATTTATTATGGACATATTCTATTGAAGGAAATTCAAGATGGGTATCTATCTCATCTGATGGAAGATACATCGCTGCTGCCAGTTTCTATAATTTATATCTATTCAATCGCTCAAATCCTAATCCATTATGGTCCCGTTCCTTCGGAGGATATGTGAGAGCTGTATCAATCTCATCCGATGGTCAGTATATCGCTGTTGGAGACAACGAGGGGAAAGTATATCTTTTTAATAACACAAATAGCATTCCTATTTGGACTTATAATGTAGGGGATTATGTTGGGGCATTAGAAATTTCATCAAATGGTCAATATATTACTGCAGGAAGTGCGAATAAAGTCTATTTAATACATAGATCGTATAAACCACCACCCGATTATTCCTGGATATGGATACTAATAATCTCAAGTATTAGTGTTGGTGTCTTAGCTGTTGTGCTCTACTTGTTATACTATTTCGTACATAGACGTGCAGTAAATGATTAAAGTTGAATTAATTTTTTACTTTATCATTTTGATACTATGAATAAGTATTAACTAAGATTTTTCGAATATAATTTCTCCCCTTATTATTGTCTTTAAAACTTCAATTTCTTTAATTTTATCTTTTGGGACTTCAAGAGGGTTTTTATCTAATATTACTAAATCCGCCAATTTTCCAACTTCAATACTGCCTTTTATTTCTTCTTCAAAAGAAGTATACGCACCATTAATTGTATAAGCTTTCAACGCTTCTTGAATTGATAAACATTGCTCCGGAATAAAACCATTTCGGGTAATTAAATTATATATGCCTAAAAGCGGGTTGGGATCCTCTATAGGACAATCTGAACCAGCAGCAAGAATCACACCTGCATCAATAATGGACTTAAAAGGGTAAAGGTACTTACATCGATTTTTTCCTACTCGTTGTTCAAGCCAATCAAATTCTGAATAAATAAAGGTTGGTTGACATGAAGCAATTATTCCCAATTCTTTCATATCTTCTATTACATCATCTGTTAACATTGATGCATGTTCAATTCGATGTCGATGATTGTCTCTTGGAAACTCTGTTAAAAGCCTTTTATATAAATTCACTACAATTCTATTAGCCTTGTCACCAATCGCATGAATCGCTATTTGGAAACCGAGATTATGGGCAAGTTTCATTCTGTTATAAAGATCATTTTTATCAATTACACAATATCCACGATTTCCAGGTCCATCTGTAAAAAATTCATTCATAAAAGCTGTAGAGCTTCTTAAAGTTCCATCCATCCAAGCTTTTATACATCCAACTTTAAATTTACTATCCCTTTTCCCTTCATCTAAAGGGGGTTTCTTGATTCTATTTAATTTCTTTGGATTTGCAGTATAAACAATGCTATAATAATTCTGCAGAATATTTTCATAAATTATTTTTAAAATTGGGATTGATATACCTCCTAAATTTTCTATCCCTCCTTTTCTATCCATTTCAATTAATGCGTGTATGGATGTTATTCCTTTTAACGCTAAAAAGTTAAAGAATTTTGAAGCTGCTTCTCTTATCACATTTGAATCAGGAAGAGAAATTATGGACATTATAATATTAGTTGCTTGTTCCATTAAAATACCTGTAATTTCACCATCTTCATTTTTTTGGATTTCTCCACCCTCAGGTGATACAGAATTCTTAGTAATTCCTGCCAATTCCAATGCTTTACTATTAGCTACTCCTGAATGAACATCATGACGAAATAAGAAGACAGGGTGTTTAGGAGTCATTTCATCTAAATCCCATTTAGTTGGAAAGATTGGAATTTTAAATTTTTGTTCATCTAAATTAAATCCAAGAATTAATTTCTCAGGTTCCTTATCTTTTATTATATCTTTCAGGAAATCCTTTAGTTCTTTTAAACTTTTTATTTCTGAAAAATCTGGAAATAATGATAAAAATATTGCTCCTATTGCATGAACGTGGCAATCTATAAACCCTGGAAGTAAACAATTCCCTTTTAAATCTATTAAATCATAATTATCTTTTAATTCTAATTCAATATCTTTCAAATTTCCTATCATGAGAATTTTTTCACCCTCAATGGCAACTGCTTCGACAATAGGTTGAGAGTCGTTCATAGTAATAATTGCCCCATTATAAAAAATTTGTCTTCTTGATTTAGGATTACTCAAAGATTATAGACCTCTCGAGTTAATAATTTATATTTATAATTATCATTAAATATAATAGATTAGTTCTTCTTAAAAATGGTTCTTCCTCTTATAATTGTTTCAAGAACTTGAATTTCTCTTATTTTATCTTTTAGAACTTCAAGAGGATTTCTGTTTAATATTACTAAATCTGCTAATTTTCCAACTTCAATACTTCCTTTAAAATTTTCTTCAAATGCCCCGTAAGCTGCATTAATAGTGTAAGTTTTTAGAGCTTCTTCCATTGTTATACATTGCTCAGGAACAAATCCATTACGATTAACTAAAGCATGGAGTCCCATAATCACATTAGGGTCTTCAACTGGACAATCCGAACCAGATATTAAAATTATTCCAGCATCAATTATAGATTTCATAGGATAAGTGTATTTACATCTTTTCTTTCCTAATCTTTTTTCTAACCAGTTATATTCAGAATTGATAAAAGGTGGCTGACATGAGGCAATTATTCCCAAATCTTTCATGTCTTTTAAAACATCGTCAGTTAACATTGAAGCATGTTCAATTCGATGTCGATGATCTTCTCTTGGAAACTCTGTTAAAAGCGTTTTATATAAATCCACACATATTCTATTGCCTTTATCTCCAATAACATGAATTGCAATTTGGAATCCATTGGTATGGGCAAATTTCATTTTTTCATAAATCTCATTTTCATTAACCACACAAAATCCACATGAATCTGGTGCATCTGAAAAAGGTTCCCACATACATGCTGTTTTTGCTCCAAAAGTTCCATCGAGAAAAAGCTTCAAAGTGCCAACTTTAAATTGACTTTCTTTCTTCCCACCATCCAAAGGAGGCTTTTTAAAATTCAACAATTTCTTTGGTTTATCTGTTGATATCATTGCATACCAATTTTGAAATATTTTATCCTGAATTGATTTGTATATTTCTATTCGTCCACCTTCCACCTCAAGATTACCATGAATAGATGTTATTCCATTTTCTGCAAATTCTTTAAAAACTTTTCCAGAAGATTCTTTCAATATGTTAGGTTTAGGAAGGAGGTATTTGAGGAGTTTAAAAATAAACATCTCTAATGATTTTTCTGATATAATACCCGTTATGTCACCTTCATCATTCTTCTGAATTTCACCACCTTCAGGAGCAATTGTATCTGAGTTAACATTAATTAATTCTAAAGTTTTTGTGTTAACAATGCCAATATGCCCATCATACCTTATTATAAACACAGGATGTTCTGGACAAACCTCATCTAAATCCCATCTAGTGGGTAACCTTGGAATGTCAAATTGCTCTTCTTTCAATCTTAAACCGTAAATCATTTCTCCAATTGGTTTATTACCTGCTGCTTCTTTTAATATGCTCTTTAGTTCTTTTAGACTTTTAACAGTTGAAAGGTCATAATTCAAGAGTAAAATAATATATGAAATGGGATGCATATGACAATCTATAAATCCAGGAAGGAGAGTTTTACCTTTTAAATCTATTAATTTCGCATCTTTTCCCATGTTTTTTTTGACTTGTTCTAATGACCCAATTTCAATAATTTTCTCTTCTTTTATCCCTACCGCTTCTACTATAGGTTGCTCCTCATTCATAGTTATAATTGGTCCCCCATAAAAAATACTCATTTTACATTAACCCCAAAATGTTTACTTAAAATTTATTCTCTAAAAGCTAATAAAAATTTATCATTTTCTTTTTAGTTTAAACTCTATCGATTTAATTTCTGCCATTTTTGTTAGGTTTCCCCTGAGAATTTTAGATTTAGCTTTAAGGTCTTTTTGATCGATGTTTTCATCTGCAATTTTTTTTAAACTCACTTCTAAAGCCTTTTCTATAGCCTCAATCTCAAGTAAAGCGGTAGCAAGGCAAAAAAAACTCTTAGATCTACCTTCATTAAAATGCTTTAGCATTTCTTCTAGTAATTCAATTCTTCTCTGTTGTTGAGTGTAAAATTGTTCAATGCCAATCTCTTTAATTAATCTCAAATTTGAAAGGGAAACACGATGAGATATAAAGGAATCCATTTTATCCCATTTATCTATTTTTGAACACGGAAATTCATTGCATTCTGCACATGTTTCAAATTTATGGTTTTTAACGCAACAAGTGATTATTGAACATGATGGATGTTTATTATGAAAATCAGGACCGCAACAACCCGGACATCTTGAAGGTCCTTCAGTATAATGAACTGGACATAAACCACAGTCTAATCCGCAGCAGGCGATAGTGGGATATTTTTTTATTAGAGATTCCTTTGTCATTTTATACCATTCCATTTGTTTCAATTAATATCTATTACAAGCATTTTAAAAAATAAAAAGATTATAAGAAAAATATTAAAAATATGAAATAATTCTTAGGATTATTCATTAGGGAAAAACTTGAAATTTTAAAATGAAAGCATCAATTTTGAAAAAATTAAATCAAATTATTGAAGAAGCTAATGCTCTTAAAGATAAAAATAATTTCTCGAAAGCAATTAAAAAGTTCCATGAAGCTTTAGATTTTATTAATTTAAAAGTTAAGGAAGAAGAAGATAAAGATACTGAAATAGAAAATATAAAAAATGCGATAAATCAAACTTATTCTGTCCAAGTGGATAGTGTAATTCAGGGTGGAATACATTTTACCGCACAAAAAAAATTTGACAAAGCAAAAGAGGAATTTTTGAATGCAGTGAAAATTGTTGAAAATATTTACGACCCTACTCTAAGAATTGTTGAAATTGATGAAATTAATAAACTAATAAGGGAAAACGAGGTAGAAGAATTATTATCAAAAGGACTGGCGAGTAAAAGTAAAAATCAAATAGATGAAGCTCTAGAATTTTTAAAAGTTGGTTTGAAAATTGCTGAGGAAATTTATGAAAAAGATCTTGAATCTGAAGGAATATTGAGAATTAAAAATGAAATTGCACTTATTTATGATTCTCAAATTGATGAGATTATAGAAAAAGGTAAAAATTTTAAAAAAGATGGAAAGGATGATGAAGCTATTAAAACATTCGAAGATGCATTAAAAACTATTGATAATTATTTTGATCCTAAGTCAAAAAAATCGCAAATTAATACAATCAGAAACCTGATTAATGAAATATATTCCAATCAAATTAAACCTTTAAGTGAAAAGGGAGAGGAGTTTTTAAATCAAAATTCGATTGAACAAGCTGTTTCTGAACTTAAAAAGGCTTTTTCTATAGTTAATAAAATGTCTGATTCGGATCTAAAAAAACATGAATTAAGTCTTCTTGCTGAAGTATTAAATCCAATATATTTAGCTCAAATTGATCCTCTCATTGAAAAAGGAAAAAATGTAATTAAAAAGGAAAAATTTGAAGAATCTTTAACTTTAGTTTATGAAGCAGTTGATAGTTTTTACCAAGCATATGATATAATAAAGATGATGGTTCCCTCGGAGATAAAGAGTTTTCAGGTCAAACAAATTAGTGAATTAATCAATAAAACGTGCCTTTCAGGAATAAGTGTAATTAAAGATAATACAATTCAGTATATTGTTCAAAAAAAATATGATGAAGCTGTAAGTGATTTATATGTTGCTTTGAGTTTGGCGAAAAGAATGGCATATCCGGAAGAAAAAAATCCTGAGTTGGATAATCTTAAAAACTTAGTTAATAAAGTATATTTTGCTGAGGTGTCAGAAGTTGTAAATAAAGCGAACAAATTGGTTGAACAAAAAGATTTTCAGAAAGCAATGGACACATACAATGAAGCATTAACTATGACAAATAAAATGTATTTAACAACTGAAATGGAAAAAGAAGTCGGTAAAATCAAAAGTTTAATTTATGAGACTGAGATAAAACAGTTAGTAGGAAAAGGAGAATTAGCTGAAGAACAGAAATTAAAGGAAAAAGAAATTGAAAAACTCAAAAAACGGTTAGATTATGCTCAATCTATAGATGATCCTGAAAGAAGAGTAGCAGAAATGGCAAAAATTAAGAAATTAATTGATGCGGTCCATTCAGAAGAAATCAAATTATTAATTGAACGAGGTAATCAACTAGCTGACTTAAAAAAATATGATGATGCATTTAAATTCTATGAAAATGCTTTAAAAGTCAATGAAATGATGGAATCACCAGATATTAAAAACAAGGATTTAATAAAGACCTCCTATAAAAAAGAACTTATAAATCGGGCAAAATTAGAAATTAGAAATAAGGATTTCGACAAATCCATTGAACAATGTAAAAGGGCTTTGAAGTTGGATGACATATTTGTTGAAGCATATCATCATCTTGGTCTTAATTATTTCTATAAAAAAAATTATAATGTTGCAATTGAAAATCTTCAAATAGCCGTTGACTATGATAAGAATAATTTTGAATCATGGAAATGGTTAGGATTGACGTATGAAGCCAAAGAAGATTATGATAATGCTCTTAAAAATATAACCAAATCAGTAGAGATAAACCCTAATTTTGCAGATGGTTGGTTCAATTTAGGTAATATATATAAAATAAGAAAAGAATATGATAAAGCTATTGAAAGTTATGATAAGGCAACTGAAGTAAATCCTGAATTCGCAAAAGCATGGTTCTTCAAGGGAATTGCATATTTTGATAAAAAAGATTATAATAATGCTGTTCTAAATGTTGAAAAGGCGATTAAAATAGAACCAAATTTAGGAAAAGATGTTAATGCTCATATTAAAGATTTCAAACTTGCCATAGAAAAACTTCAAGAAAATCTTTCATTGTCATTTATTAATAAATAAGATCATTAAAATTTATAAAAGATTAAAAAAGATTTCAAATCTCAATATCTTCAGGCTTTTTTGAATCGTATTTTTTTTCTAAGTTCTCTTTCTTTACCGTTTTTTCTTACTAATAAATTATTATCGTAATATTCAGTTATAGTTAGGGGAGGACTAAATTTAATAGGATACTATTCAATACCTTATATTATTTATTTAAAATTCTTTACTCATTTTAATAATAGAAATCATAGTTATAATTAAGATTATAATTTCTAAAAACCCATATATTCCAAAGAACAAGTCTAAAAAAAAGAATTTTAAGATTAATTATTCTTACTCTGTGTCTTTTTCTTTTCTAATCGTGCTTTTCTTTTACGTTCCATCTCAAGCAATTTAGTTCTCATAGTTAAAATATTATCATATAAATCAGAAGGAGTCCTTGCTGGTATAGTTTCTTTATCTTTTTTCACAAGTTTTATAGCTCCTTCTGGGCAAACGTAAATACAATTTCCACAACCAATACATCTAGGCCTACTTATAGAAGAAACATCATCTTCAAGGGTAATAGCATCCATTGGGCAACGTTCAATACATGTACCGCATCCAGCACATAAATCAATATCAATTTCAGCAAAAAAGTTAGTTTGTACAAGATCTGCAGGATTAGGCATACGCTTTATAATAGAAAGTCCTAAACAACAATCATTGCAACAACTACAAATAAAATCGGCTTTTTGAGAATTACCTGGCTGAAATACTAACCCTTCTTCTTCATTTTTTTTCAATACTTCAATTGCTTCTTCTCTACTTATCTCACGAGCCCATCCAAAATCTATATAAGTTTGAGCAAATTTTCCAAACGCCATACAAGTTTCCATTCTTGAAGTAGTAGTGCAAGTTTTTCCTAACTTCTCCTTTTCTTGACGACATACACAATTAACCAATGCAATTGGAGTATCCATTTCAGCAATTAGATTCATAATCTGATCAAAATTGGCTATTTTGACATCATGATCGATGGTAACTCCGATTGGAATTGTACGCAATTGACCAATGGGAATTTTAGCCATATCCATCAAGAATCCTTCTCTTAAATATTGTTCAGCATCTTTCGCAAATTCTTTGGTCAATTTATTAACTTGAAACTCAAATATACCAACTATAAATAATGCATTACCGTATGTCTTTTGAGTTCCCTCTTTTAACATTAAAATTCCTCCCTTTTTAGCCATGTTATCTAAATGAGCTTCTAATTCATCTTTTGTATATTTAAGTCCTATTGATTTTAAGCGCTCATGGATAGCGTCTATAGATTCTAGATCACCAGCTGAAAAATTTAACTTTGACGCAATTTCGGCCTCTTCAGGAGTAAAGACTTGTTTTAATAATTTTATTTCTACTCCAGACTTAGTTGCTGGATACCCAATTGGTAAGGTATCTAAGTGTTGCTGTAACTCTCGATATACATCTTTTTGAGATTCAGAAAGTAAATCTTGTTCTGACATGCTAAATCATTATAAATAAATTATAGAATAATATAAATATTTTAATGATATTTGATTTTATCAAATAGATTATTTTATGCTTAGAACTTTTGAAATATTATGCAATCATTTTTTAGGGACTTTTTTTAATAAAAAGTATTCAATAATGTTTTTTAACATTCTATATCAAATTTAGTTTGTTTTTTTGAACTAAATTAAAAAAAGAAAAAAAATTCATTCGATTTTCTTTAAATGTCTTGAACCCGTAAAGAATAAAGTAAGACTTATTGTGAGGTGTATGGAAATGAATAATATAGTAGGAGCTAAATCCCAAGTAGCGATCTCAGGTAAAAATTCGCTCAACCAAACCATCAAGAATATATAACCTGTAAGTACCCCCGTTTGGATACTAACAAGTGTAAATATCTTCAATCCCATGTGTTTTCCCTTCTCTTCGAATGCGGGACTAAATCCTTGTATTCCAATTGCTTCAATCAGTACCAGTACTCCATATGATAAATAAACTATGAAAAAAACAACCACATAAAACGCATCAAATTCAAATAGGATAGTAAAGAATATTGTTACAACCAGAGTTAATATTGTATTGATAATTAACATCGCTATAATGTAGGAATAGATTAGTCCATTTATATTTCTTGGACTACGCTTATACACCCATAGTAGGTCTTTACTTCCTACAAAAATGAAATTCCCTATCATAATCCCATAAAGCATACCTCCCATGAAAACGACCATTAATACTTTAAATCCTCCTGATATGAAATCATTAGCTGCTCCACTTACAGAAAATGAAAAAATTAATCCATAAACGCAAGTTATACCACCCAAATATACTAATTTAGAGATATTTTCTTTCTTCCGAAAAAATTGTTTTAATTGAGTGATAACTAAACCCTCCCATTTTGAGCCTATAATGCGTCTATTAAATTTGTAGAAGGCATTTTCATTTTCTATAGTTGAGCTAGCCTTCTCAATTCCTCCCTCTAGTGTGTAAAACCTGTTGGCTCCTTTATAGGAAAAATATAAGATTAATACAGGCACAAGAATAGCAAGTGTTAAACTCATCCAAATATTTAAGATATAAACATTTAATAATGTAGGATCGAAAGTGTAGAGAATAATATTTGAGAACCATAATGGTGGATACCACATTACATAATTCTTTAAAGCAGGATTTTCCATTATGAATTGAAAACCAAATTGGAGAGAATAAATTAAGGCAACCATTCCGATAGAAAGTAACATCAACAAAGCTTTAGCAATATCCCTTGACTTCTCACTTTGAGCAATCTTGTGTTCTATCCAACTCATTATAATAGTACCGACTAACGTTGCTGTAAATACAAGGCCAAAAACACAAGCATAAATAACTAACATCTGCAAGAATGACAAATTAAATATTGGATTTAACATATTTACAAAGATAGGCGTGAGAGCAAACACATAAGAGAAAAGTATGGGTATCTTTCCTAAGAATTCTCCCAAGAAAATATCTCCAGCACTGATGGGAGATGCTAATAAAATTTCTTTAAACCCTATCTCGGTTTGACGATAGATATTGCTGAGGGGGTAGATCATAATCATAATAAAAAATATCATCATTATGTGTTCTATGATCATCGCAATGGAAGGTACTAAAATTGGAGCAATTTCTTCCATCCCCGCTAATGTGGGCATGAACAGATCAAAAATCAAGGGACAAAGAAAAAATCCCCAGAAAATTAGGAAAGAATACAAAATTAGGAAAAACATGAATCGGTTTTTACGAAATTTCGAGGTTCTAACTCTCACTTCATTTTTAGCAATTTTGATCCATAAAGTCATGCTTTATCACTTCCTTTTCTTCTTTTTTTTCTTTTTAGGAGCTTCACCATTCGGACCATTTTCGCGCCAGGCTAATAAGTCTTCCATACGCTTTACGCCCATGATTTTGAGGTAAGCATCTTCTAAGTCTTGTGCATTTTGAGACTCAATGATTTCCTTTGGACGACCTTGTAATTTCAAAAGTCCTTTATCAATAATACCTATAATGTCACATAGCTCTTCAGCCGCATCAAGCAGATGAGTACAAATAAAAATGGTTTTATCCGCTTTGTTAGCCAAGTCTGAGATGAGGTCTTTAACCATTCTTGCTGCTGCAGGATCTAGATTAGATGTAGGCTCATCCAAAAAAACAATCTTGGGATCCTGAATTAATGCTGCACAAAGACAGACTTTTTGTTTCATACCTCGCGAATACCCCTCAAGCAAGTCGTTCTCACGCCCTTCAAGGTCGAATATATCAAGAAGTTCTTCAACACGACCAGCAATGGTGCTCTTTGGCAAATAATATAACTCGCCAATGAATTCCAAAAACTCTTTAGCAGTTAATTTTGAATATAATCCAGGTGATTCTGGTAGAAATCCACAGATCATTTTCGCTTCATTAGCTTGGGTTTGAACATTATATCCTCCTACGAAGGCCGTACCATTTGAGGGGCTAATAATAGCGTTTAACATTCTAACGGTTGTAGTTTTACCAGCTCCATTTGGTCCTAATAGACCATAAGTGGTACCATATTTGATCTCAAGATTTAAATCTCTTACAGCAACAATATTACCAAAATTTTTGGTGAGATCTTTGGTCTTTATTGCCAAATTTTCCATTTTGTTTTTATCACTTCCAAAATTTTTATTTTATTTTTCTTTTTTATAGATTTTTAATTTTCAGCTTCTTTCTCGAATAGATCCTCAAACTCCATTCCTAATCCCCTAGCAATTTTAACTAATACATTATCGTTAAAACTTGAGTTTAGCTCTTCGTCATCTATTTCGCTTAAAGAAGCTAATTTTTCAAGGTTGACACCAGCCATTTCAGCAACCTCTTTTAATTCTGCTAATGATTTGCCCTCTAAGATATCTTTAATTATTGGTTCCTGATAAAAAATCTCATCTATAGGTTTTTTCAAGATTTCCGATATTTTAAATGATATTGTCAAGGACGGATTATATGAACCCCGCTCTAAGTAATATATTGTCTGGCGAGAAACTCCTACAAGATTCGCTAATTCTGACTGGGAAAAATCTAATTCCTCCCTGAATTGTTTTACTCTTGAAGCGATTTTTTTCTTAAATTTCAACTGTTCTCACCATTCTTTTACTCTTTTTGGAGTTAAAATAATCATTATAATTTAAAAAAAAATATTGAATTTTATACCAATTTAAACAAATCTTCGATTTTACACTTTAGTACTTCCGCAATTCTGTATGCTAATGCTAAGCTTGGGTTATATCGACCTTCTTCTAAATATTTTATAGTTTGAACTGGTACTCCTACCTTTTCAGCTAAAACAGCAGCAGTTATATTAGCATTTTCTCTTTTTTCTTTAATGGTAGTCTTTAAATATTCTCCTTCTCTCATTTTTGAAAGGATATAACTAATAAAATTATCAAAAGCTAGTTCTTCAGGTTTGAAGATTTTATCTTCTAATCCACTTGGAATTTGAGAATATTTTGTCATCATGTCTTTTATCCTGTTCTCTATTATGTAAGGATCCTCAAGTCCAGGAATAAGACCTTCAGGTCGAATATAACCCCCACCACCGCCCCCACCCGTGCCACTAGCTCCAGCAGTCTCTACTTTTACAGTGTAGATGTTAAATAATCTATCGAAAACACCATTAGAAATATTAATGTTTTGAATTCTTGAGTAAGGTATCGTTACTCTTTTTTTTGTAAAAACTCCATGACGAATAATAATGTTATTTTCTAATACTTCATAAGTATACAGTTTTACATATTTATAAAGATACCAGAATGAGAAAAGTATAACAACAAAATAGGGCAGCAACACAGAGTAAATTGTCAACCAAATAAACAAATTGAGCGTAAAAAATGCTGGATCAAAAAAATACATTAGCCAATATGTCAAGATCATCGATAACGCATAAAATATAACATAACCAATAGTAATTTTAATAATTGATTTTTTCGCATAATTTCGAGAAATACCCCCTTGATATGTAAAATCTTTTTGACTCATTTTATTTTTCCTCCATTTTATTTTAATTCTTTTTTTATGTAAACTATAATTGTACTAAAATTTTGGCTTTTCAAATCTCAAAACATAATATTTTAAGATCTTATTTGCTTATGTAATATTTATTTACATTCATATTTAAATTTATCGATCAAAATTGTTTATTGTGATTTAAAGCCATTCTTTTCTTTTCTTTGTTGATGTTAAATAGACTTTACATTATTTTCAATATAAATATCCCTATAAAATTAAAATACCAAACCTTAATGTTAAATGGCTCTTAAAAGAGCTTTATTAGATGGAAGTTAAAAAAAACTAAAGGATAACACTAATCTTTTGCTTTTTTTTTAAAATACCATGTTGGAAGCTATGAGAAGAATTTAATTGAAATTAAAATTAGATTAAGCTTTATCTTTTTTCAATTCATCTCCAATAGAATCCTTAATTATTTTATCAAGTTCTTCCTTTTTTTCCAATGATTTGGATATTAATTCCTCAGATTTTGGCTTTTCATTTAGCTCATCTTGAGGGAGTATTTTAGATTTCAAAGTTATATCTTCAGTTTTCGCCTTATCACCTTTACGTAATAGTAATTTAGCATCCAATTCTTGAGAGATTTTAGCTATTTCTTGATTATATAAATGCTTGAATGCATACTCTTGACTAACAATAGGGATTTCTGGTATTTTTTCTTTACGTAAGGATTTTCTATACTTTCTGACTTTCCTTATAGGTTTAGGATATTTAAATATTCTCTGGTATAATATCACATAAGAAGTTAAACCCCCAACGCCAATACATGCTAAAACAAATAAAATTTCATATAGTATAAGTTCTCTAATTGGTATGAAAATGTCGTAAGAAATCCATAAACTTGCATTATCTATTGAAATTTTAATATTTTCTTTTAAGGTAAATTCGTCGGCAAGAAGTACTTGAATTGTGATATTTATCTCCTCATCATTAGGTATTATTCTTCCAACGCCAATTCCGGTTTCTGAAATATTTTGAAATACCATCCCGATATCACTTAATCGAATGGTTTCGCTATGTTCTATACCATTAATAAGAATTTTAAATTTAGAATTAGGAGATAGATCTGAAGGCCATAATTTATCCAATTTTGATTCAAATTTAAGTTGAGCATCTCTTACTTCAACTCTATATCCATTTGCCTCAATTTGTTTACCATTATAAGTCCATGAAGCTGTATTAAATTGGTTTATTCTCTTTTCATATGATATCGATAGGGAAAAGTTTTTGATAATCATCATCTGCCAATCATCTGAATCTCCTGGATGACCACTATCTTCACACCAAAAATACATACCTAATGTAATAGCAAAGTTCTGATGATCGTACTGTAAAGCTTGTTCAAGGTAAAAAATTAAAGTCTCTTCATTAATGGGCACTATGAGTGTATCATTTAATTGAGTAATAGCAGGAGGTCCATCTTTACCTAAATCATCAGTTTGATATTGCACAGCAGTAAATTCTCTATTCAATTCAATATCTGAAATTAAAATAAAAAATCGAGCAAAATCGCCTGTGGCTATTTGGACTGTTGTTCCTCCAGCTAATGTGTCACCGGGGCGATCAATACCTCCACCATTTACTGGGCTATCATCTACAGTGCCATTAATCCAAGCATCTAATGAAGCAGATGTAATGTAATAATCTGACATATTTACATTCATTGTAAAATTCTTTCTCCATTGAACTTTTACTGATTGAGGTTGATTATCCGGCCATAAGAAGTATGAATACCACCCTCGTTCATCCATACCTGATCCACCACTTGAAATTGGATCAAAAAAGTCAGGTAATACAATATTGTCCTCATTTTGAAGTTTAGTCCAGTTTGCACTAGTACCATCCTCATAAAATTGCTGTGTTCCATAATCTCCTAAAATTTCATAATTTGCATTACTGTTATTTATATCCAAAGATAAATCAGTTATATCACCCTCTATAAACTTAGTCCAATTATCATTACTATCAAAATTGGGATTTTCAATCCATTGCTCATGATAAGAGATTTTATTAAACAAAAGAGGATTTTGAACTTGGGAGATATTTAAGCTTATTACTTTATTGTTGACCACATATGAATTAGGAAAGAAATAACTGATCATAGGAATGAAAAATAGACCAACTATAATCATAAAAATAATGATAAATTTTTTCGTAAGCTCTTTATTTCCTTTAATACTATTTGATTTAGGTGTTTTAGATACTGATTTTGTTGAGTGTTTTAAAGGTACTACATTTGAAACTTTTTCCAATTCCCCTTTGTATTTTGAACTGAAAGCTTTTTGACGGCTGGTTATTGACACATTTGGAGACTCCTTCTTATTGAGTGTTCTACGGAATTTTCGGACTTTCCTTACTTTCCGGGGAAATCTTAAAACCAATCTGTAATATACAAAATACCCTCCCAACAATACAGACCCTATTAGAACCCCAATTAAAAGTATAATAAAAAGAGGATTATCCCTTGTGGGAAGGAAAATATCATATGAAATATTTAAAACCACATTATCTATACTAATTGTTAGATCTTCGATTAAATTGAATTCATCAGCTAGAAAGATTTGTATGGAAAGGTTTATCTCTTCATTATTAGGAATTAAATTGCCTATCTCAAAACCTCCGATTTTTGCCGGTTTAAAATTTTGTTCAGCTAATTTTAATCCTATTGACTCAGTGTGCTCATTATCGTTTATTAAAATTCTGATTTCAGAGTTTGGTGATAAATCATCCGGCCAATCAGTGTTAATTTTATAATCAAATTGTAAATTTCCGTAGTTAATTTCTACAACACCACCCCTATTATCAATTTTGTCTCCAAGATATTTCCATGAGGCTGTGGTTAATCTATTAATTTTCTTTATATAGGAAATTGTAAAATTACAGGATTTAAAATAAGCTTCGGTAAACTCATCTAAATCAGTAGAACAATTGTCCTCACAATTAAATTCTATTCCTAGAATAATAAGTAAGTTCTGATAATCTCCATTTTCTAAAACTTGATTTAGAAAAAATATGAGATCCTCCAAATCATCAGCATGAAATATCATATCATTCAAATAATCATATGATCCATTTACTTCTGCTCCATCTTGTCCTAGAGTAGTGGTTTGAAATTGAGCGATTTTATAATTAACATCTTTATTTATATTTGAAAGTCTAACAAAAAACTTAATAAAATCACCTTCAATGAATCGAACTACACCTGTTGTATCACCAACCGCTTCAACTCCTTCCCAATGCCAGACATCTCCACTTCCACATCCGATGAAAGATTTAGCCGTTGCATTTATCTCAACATCTAGGGTAGCGTTAGTTATTGTATAATCAGACATATTATGGGGTAATGTGATTACTTTCTCCCATTGAACACTAGTTCTTTGATAAGCATTCGTAGTAGTCCCAAGATGTTCAGCCCATAAATGGGAAGCAAAACAACCATATTCATCAATTCCATGCCCTTGGGTAGGATAAACTGGTATCTCTGGATTTGTATTATTATACCATCCTTCAGAAGTTGAAGAATTAGGGGTTCCAGATATTAATGTGTTTGTATAAGTTTCTCCTTGAACATTAAAATTTGCTTGTCCAGCACTGATGTCATTATTAACATCAGTAACGTCACCACTGATTTGGGATATCCAATCTGCATTATCATCAAAATCTGGATTTTTAATCCATTGTTCAAGATAAGTTGTTTTTGTCAATTGCTCAGCTCTTACAGGTAGGATGAACATATTGAGAAAAAATAGAAAAGAAACAACAATAATTAATACTTTAAAAATTTTCTTTCGAGATTTTAAATTCATAATTCAGATTAACCCCATTAAATAATAAAAATCTACTATTCTAATTCATGTTATTGTGATAACGATATTAGTATTATAGGTGAATTTTCACATGTAAACTAAATACAATTAATAATAATATGTTACTTAAGAACTTATTACATATATTTCAATAAGTGAGAAATATTAAAATATTCAAGAGGAATCTAAAATATATTAATATTGCTGATGGTATAATTTCATTGCATTAGCAAGTTTCTAACCTTAAATCCCGTTTTTAATCGTAGTTTTTTTTATTTTTTAAATAATGTTCAATCGAAACCTAAAAACTTAAATGTAAAATCATATAATTTTTAAGGATTTTCAGTTATTATAGGAATTATGGCTATTTTGTTCATTTTTTTTTATGTATTAGTATGAATATTTTTTGTCGTTACCTAATTTACAGAAGTGGGAGAAACATGGGAAAGGTTTAAATAGTTAGAAAAGATATTATAATTAATAAATGATAAATTATTGATATTTCGTTCAGAATATCAATCTTTAATCTGAGTAAACGTTCACTATTTGAATGAAGGTGATAAACAAAAAAAATGAATAAATTCCCATGTGGGGTTAAACATAACTTTAATACTGGAGTCATAATTGAGAGTGATGATCGCAAAAAATATGAGTGGAATTGCTCCACCTGCGAACTGAAAGAAACTATTCTTACGAAAGAGGATCTTGAAGATTATAAGACAAGTGGAAGAGTTGTTTGCCCTCTATTAACATATGAATAACAAATTTTTTTTAAATTATTTTTTTTCTTCTTTTTTTTAATTTAATTACATTAATAATGCTTTAAAGAATTTTGGACTTAATGTTACTTTTGAAAGAGTAGGGAGTTTAGAAAACCATTTTTCTCCCACATATCTGTCGTTACTTGTATTATGTGTGGAAAGATCTTGATTTATATATGCTTCATATATATATTTTCTTGCTAATTTATTTTCACTGAGTAGTTCTGTATACAAGCGCCATAAAGACTTTACATAAGAACCTTCATTATAAATTAAGTATTCTAGGGCATTCCCATTCTTGAAATATGTAAATAGGACGCGTTTAACTTCTTGATCATATTTACTTAATTCTAAGCGGCTAAATTTACTATCTTTTTCGAATAAAGGTTTTAATGTTTTGGCTGCGATGTCACCAGATGCCACCCCAGGCAACATACCTTCATAAAAAAAAGCAGTGACTAATCCTGCTGCTTCACCAAGAACAAGAACTCGATCATTTGAGAAGCTTTTAATAGGATGTTTGGATATTTCCCCTATTACGGCAGTTGATAAATCATATTTTAGTCCATTTACAAAAGGTTGAATATGTTTATAATTTTTTAAAATTCTATCGAGTTTAGATAATATTTCTTCTTTTGATTCATTCTTTTTCCCTAGAAATCCAGTTGCTATCCTTGCTTTACCTCTATTAAAATAAAAAGGTCCATTAATCGATATCTTAGGATTGATGTGAAACACATAATTGTATTCCAAATTTTCATTTACTTTATCTTCATTTCCGAATAAATGGATTAAGGCCCCAGTGTAATGGTCTGGAGTTTCGAATCCCAAAGAACGTTGCAAGTCAAATCCACGTGAACCTGTTGCCAATGCTAGTACTTTTGTATTATATAATTCACCTTTGTTACTAATTATTTCTAAAGAATCACTATGCCTGATAATTTTCGAAATTTTCTCTCCTGAATAGAATCTACCTCCTTGTTGTTCAAGCTGATCAATCAGTTCTTTTATTATATTTTCTGTATGACAAATGTTTCCTAAAGGTTTTCCAAATTCAGTAGAATCAATAACACCGTTAAACTCATCACTCATATAATTAGTCTTTGTATGAAGGCAAGGAAAGATATTTTTATCACACCAATCGATTTGTTCTTCGATAAAAGGTCGATTATGCTCAGGAAATACATTTGTCCTTATTGGAACTTCTTTTTTGTAATCTTGGGCTTCGATTAGGAGTGTTTTTGCATATTTTGAAATTTTCGCGGCAAGTGTCGTGCCAGCAATTCCCGCGCCTATTATTGCAATATCGTAAACGTTAAGTCAACTCTTATAAATGAATATAATTTATTGTTATAATCTATCTAATGTTTTTAATTTTTAGTTAAAAAGTTTTTATAGGTGTGTCTTTCTAAAATAACATGAACAAAATATTTTTTAAATCTAAATAAAAAAAAATCAAATTAAATTAAAGGTGGTAAATTATAGGATTAAGATTAGCTTCGGGACTTGCTATAACTGCGTTATTTGCATTATTATATGCCGTTGTTTTCGTGATAGGTGTTTGGTTTCTACCCTCATCAATATGGGGTTTACTTATTATGATCGGAATTACAATAGGAATTGTTTTATTCCAATACGGAATTTCACCGCTTATAGTTGGCTGGCTTTATAGAATCGAATGGATTCCCTATGAGGAATTTTCTTTACAATACCCTCATCTAGCAGAATCTCTTGACAAAGTTGTTGCTTATAATAATATAAAAATGCCAAGACTCGGTATTATTCATGATCTCAACCCAAACGCTTTTACATTTGGATGGAGTAAAAATTCAGCTAGAGTAGTTCTAACTGAAGGAATACTGCATTATTTGAATAAAAAAGAGCAAAATGCAGTATTTTCACATGAATTAGGGCACGTTGTTCATTCAGATTTTATATTGATGACAGTTGTATTTGCAATTCCATTAGTTTTATTAACAGTTGCTCGCTGGGCTTATTATGCTAGTTTTTTTTCAAGCCGTAGAAGAAGTGGTGATAGTGATGAGGGATCTTATCTAGCAATTGCGTTAATTGTGATTGCGGTATTATCTTATATCAGTTATTATTTAAGTTTTTTAATATCACTTATTGTTAGTAGAATTCGGGAATATTACGCTGATGAGCATAGTGCAGAAGTTTTGCAGAATCCAAATGCTCTTGCTACTGCTTTTGTTAAAATTGCCTATGGATTATTGGCTGATAGTAATATCGAAGAGCGCAAGAAATCACGAGTACGCGCATTGAGAGGTTTAGGAATTTTTGATCCAAGTGCTGCTAAAGGATTAGGTCTTATTAGTGTAGGAACCACTCAAACTTTATCAATGGAATCCATTCAAAAAGCAGCTGCTTGGGATTTATATAATCCTTGGGCTAAGTATTACCAAATGTTTTCAACTCATCCTTTACCAGCAAAGAGAATTATGCGCTTGAATATGTTATGTGAAATCTATGGGATACAACCTGAGATTGATTTTTCCGATGCAAAAAGATTGAAGGAAGAACAAGCGGGCAAAACACTATGGGATCAATTCTTATGGGATTTATTCATGAAAGCTCTTCCTACACTCGTTTTTATAGTATTACTGGGAATTACTATTGTTTGGCTATTCGAACTTGCCGGATTTTATACTATTACTTTTCTCGCACC
Organism: Promethearchaeota archaeon; assembly: GCA_048941185.1. Taxonomy (GTDB): domain Archaea; phylum Asgardarchaeota; class Lokiarchaeia; order Sigyniarchaeales; family SOKP01; genus Loki-b32. Next base: position 15,591 of record JBHLNW010000023.1, on the reverse strand, counting down.
AGTTTTTAATAATATGTGGCTTGTATGGGCTGTTGGCTTCTATGTTATTGGATTTATGTCGATATTGAAAACTCTCTATATGTATAAGGGTGGTTTCGAAGATAAAAAAGTATTAGATCTGGTAACTAATGTTAAAGTTAGTCCAATTAGAACAGTTCCTAGCTTTTTGGAAGGTAAGATTGTAGGAAGAGGCATCCCAGGTTATGTGTTTAGTGAAGACATGTACTTCCAAGACAATACAGGATTGATGTATGTAGATTATCGATTTGGAATTGGTCTAGCAGATTTAATATTCTCTCTTAGAACGGTTAATCGATTAATTGGGCAAAGAGTTAGGATTAAAGGATGGTACAGAAGAGGACCAAATCCTTATATTCAAGTAGATACAATATGGACTGAGTCTGGAAGAAGAATCCGAAATTACTCAAAAGCATTCAGGTATGTTTGGGTAGTTTTAGCATTCCTTATAGGTATAGTGTGCTTCTATTTTTGGATTATTGGATAACTCCAAATTTTAATTTTTATTTTTATTTTTATTTCTATTTTTTAATGTTTAGGATTAGTCTTTTAGATAATATTAGTTATCTTATTTGCCAATTTCTGTAAATTCATATCACACATTCCTAATGGCATTGTAGAGTCATAAAGAACAACCACAAGTAGTGGATCTAATTTCCAAGGAATATCTATAACTTTAGAAAATACTTTTTGTCCAGATTTTAAACCATAATACATCTCTGGAAGATCTAATGCACCTATCATATATCTAATTTCAAGTTCTTTCAAAGCGTTTACTAAGATTTCATTTGGCAATGAAGTATAAATTGTATTTCCCATAGTGGTTAGAAGAGCAGCTCCAAGAAGTTCATTATCATACATTAATTCCTCGAAAACATTAATAACTTTCTGATAAAATGTTTGACTCATATATATTTCATCTTCTCCTCTGATTATCGAATCAACCATCATATCAAATTTTGGGTTTTCTATTCCTTGATAATCTTTTATTTTAGTAGTATCAGGATATTCACTTAAAAAAACATCAGCAATTCTTTCTAAACGTGTACTAACAAATAAAAGACTAGCTGTTGAATCTGATAACAAAGAAAAGATAAGATCCTGCTGTACCTTAAAAACAAATCTTAATTCTCTCATTTCAAGAATTTCAGGAGTTTTTCTTGAAATTACATTTTCGGAAAATGAAAATATAGCTGAAAAGAATGGTGTGATTAAGTTTACCTCCAGATTTTTAAAATCATCAGTAAAATTTCGACTATATATACAAACTCCTGTCTTCTTTAAAATAAATAGAGAATGAATGTTCATTGAGACTGATACCTTTACACTTTTATAAGCTTAAATATAGAAATCCACTCTTTTAAGTATTTTTAATATAATATAAACACAATTAACATTAATGCTTCCTTCTTTACGAAGTCTCAATTATCATTTAAATCTGGTCTAATCATTTGTGGTTTTTAAGAATTATTTAGCTTCAAAGATCATTTGAATTTTTATAGGAATTTTTTCATCATCATTCCTTTCTAATCCAATCTCGAATCGCCACTTTAACAGATCGACTCATTTCTTGAGCGAATTCTGAACCTGTTTTTCTTAAGTAATAGTCTTGCCCAAGATTTTCAGCGTTTTTTACATAAGTTTCTTTTTCAAAGTCTTGGAACATCTCAAAGAATTCTGCTTTATTAAAACGATTATAAGTATCGGTAAAACGTATAAATTTCTTAGGGAATCGATTTTTAAGTATTTTTTGTGAAGGTTCTTGTTTAGGATATCCATAACAAAGCATTGCAATTGGAAATACCCATTTTGGGAGATTAAACATCTCACGATGAATCTCAATGTTTTCTATGATATCTCCAATATAACAGGAACCGATTCCTATCGATTCTGCTGCAATTACAGTATTTTGTGCAGCAATTAAAGCATCGCAACATGCTAATAATAAGTCAGATTCATCTGGAGTTCGATATATTTGATTGATACTTACACATTTTTCTGGAACGGTTGATAGAGTATAATAATCATACCATCGTTGCATATCTGCAAGAAAAATAAGAACTAGAGGGGCTTTTGCTATATGAGGCTGGTTATCACAGGTTTTAACTAACTTTTCCTTTTTTTCTTGATCTTTAACTTCAATAATCGAATAAAACATCATATTACCTGCTGTTGGAGCTCGCATAGCGCTATGAATTATCAAATCAATTTCTTGTTGGGATAAGGGGATGGTATCATAATCTCTTACCGAACATCTATTATTAATTACTTTAATTACTTCATTAAAATTGTCAACATTCAACGAATTTCACATTTCTATTTAATATTTAATATTCTAAACTATGATTAATTCATCTTAAGAGTTATTATAAAACTCATGATTCGGGATAAAAATACTAATTCTAATTACTTCTTTATAAAATCTAAAAGTTATAGAAAATTTTATAGATCATAATCACAAAAATAAATAGATTTCTTAGATAAATATTAAGTGTGATTTAATTGGAATTAAAAACCCTTTTTAGCCCAGAACGTATTGGAAATGTACAAATCAAGAATAGAATTGTACGTTCAGCTACACACATGGAATGTTCAGAAAAGTATGGTTATGTTAGCAAAAAGCTTATCAATATTTATGAAGAATTAGCAAGTGGAGGTACCGGATTAATAATATCAGGTTTTACTGCTGTAGATCCTGGAGGTAGTGCGAGTCCATATCAAGATTGCCTTTTCGATGATTCATTTATCCCAGGTCAAAAAAAATTGGTAGATGCTGTTCATGAATATTCTGAAGTTAAAATAGCTATACAATTAGCACATACAGGTCGTCAAGGTAACCATCCGAAATATCCGGTAGTAGCACCATCTCCAATTCCTTTTAAAATAACAGGATCAACGCCTCATGAATTAACAGTAGATGAAATAAGTAAATTATCACAAAAATTCATTGATGCTGGGCGTAGAGTTTTTGAATGTGGTTATGATATGATACAGTTACATGCTGCTCATGGTTATTTTTTGTGTAATTTCATCTCCCCTTATACTAACAAAAGGAAGGATGAATATGGTGGCAGTACTCAAAAGAGAGCTAAAATTTTAATCGATATTTATAATGGTTTAAGAGATGAATTAGGAAAAAAGTTTCCTATAATGATCAAACTACAGGTAGAGGATTTTATTCCAAATGGACTAGAATTGGATGAAGGCCTTAAATATGTAAAGATTCTTTCTGAAGTTGGATTTGATGCAATTGAGCCAAGTGGGGGAGGAAGTGAAGCACAAATTCTCACCAATAAATCATATCCAAGCTTACGTATCAAATCATCAGAAGAAGAAAACTACTTCTTGCCACATGCCAAAGAAATTAAAAAGTATATGGAAGACAGTAAATTAATTGTTATGGGAGGAATTAGAAATCCGATATTTGCTGAAAAAATCCTGCAAGAAAAAACTGCTGATTTCATTTCATTGAGCCGTCCATTAATTTATGAACCTGATCTCCCAAATCGCTGGTATAGGGGTGATCTTTCACCTGCAAAATGTATTAGTTGCAATGGTTGCTTTATGTCTATGCGAATGGGTCCAGTATATTGTGTTACCAGAAAAAGATTAGAAGAAAAGAAAAAAAAATAAATTATTATATAAATTGACCTAAAAATAATAATTGATAGAGGTATAATGGAAAATAAAGAAATTAGAACAGCCTATTCCGATCATCTGTTTCAATTTCGATCAGTAGAAAGAAGGCGATTGATTTTATCTTTAATAATTACCTTGATTGTAATGATTATTGAGATAGTTGGGGGATTTATTACAAATAGTATTGGTCTAATTAGTGACGCAGGTCATATGTTTACACATGCATTCGCAATATCAATTAGCTTACTTGCAAATATTATTGCGAGAAAACCTTCTTGTCATCATAGAACTTTTGGTTTATATAGAACTGAAGTTTTAGCTGCCTTTATCAATGGTTTATTTCTGATTCCTATTGTAGGAGTAATAATTTATGAGGCAATTCTTAGATTCCTCAATCCTCAAGAAGTTATTGGGTTTTATATGTTGATTGTTGCTTTTATCGGGCTTGCGGTAAATGTAACAAGTATTTTAATCCTTCAAGGCCATCGTGGCTCTAGTTTAAATGTAAAAAGTGTATTTTATCATATGATCGCAGATGCAGCATCCTCAATTGGAATTGTCATAGCAGCATTTATAATAATGTCTACTGGATTTGTTCTTTTGGATCCATTGGTAAGTTTAGGAATATCTGTTGTTATTATCTATTGGGCTTATGGAATATTAAGAGAGTCAACTCGAATATTACTCGAAATGGCACCAAAAGGGATGAATATTGATACTATAAGCGAAGATTTAAAAGAAGGTTTTCCTGAAATTGCAGAATTGTATGATGCGCACCTTTGGACTATTATCCCAGATATGCTTATCTATTCAGCGCATGTTAAACTAAATAATGATATGATCCTTGGAAATCAAGAAGACTTTATCTCTAAAATAAATGATTATTTGTCAAAAAAGTATAGAATAATTGAATCCACTATTCAAATTATGTCTAAAGATGCAATAGAAGCATGTAATCTTTAGAAATGTTAACTTTGAAAATATAAGATTAACATTTATATTATTCAATACTCCAAAATAATTATTAAATATTCATAAAAAATCATACAAATTTTTAATAAGTGATAAACGTGGCAGAAAATCAAACTTTGCCGTATTTTGTAGGAGCCCTAATAACTAGTGCTGTAGGTTGGATATTACTTCTTGTAACAGATTTTGGTGGATTTGATGGATCAAATTATTATCTTGGAGTATATTTATATGGAGGATTAGATGCATGGTCGTTATATGGAATACCAATACTTTTAAGCGCTTTTCCATTGCTCTATTGCACGATTATTTCTATATTTGTATTAAGATTCCCTGAAAGAATACCAGATAAAAAGTTTATACATTATGGTTTTTATTTAGGCCTTATTACAGTTATCCTTTCAATAATTAATGCAATTATCTTTGGTGTTGTAGCCGAATCAGAAGACTGGTGGTGGTGGTTTGATGCAGGTTTTTATGGCGGAATAATTGGGGGCGCTCTTACTGCAGTTTTATTTTATTTAGGGGAAAAAACAGTTGAATTATGACTGTTACAATCCTTTTTTTTTTATTTCAATAATCCTTTAATGCTCTTTCCCTTAATTTCCTTCTGAAAATCTTGCCCACAGCAGTTCGGGGCAATATGTTAACAAATTCAACTTTCCTGGGATATTTATATGGTGCCATCCTTTCCTTTGACCACTCAATAATATGATTTTCAGTTACTTTTCCTTGATAATCCGGTTTAATAGTAATATAGGCTTTTATAGTTTCTCCGATTTCAGGATCAGGTGCGGAAACCACTCCAACTTCTAAAACAGCAGGATGTTGACATAATTTTTCTTCGATTTCTTTAGGCATAATCTTATATCCTTTGTATTTTATTATATCTTTGGTTCGTCCTTCGATATAGAAATATCCATTAATATCCATTCTTGCAAGATCACCTGTTCTAAGCCACCCATTTATTATGGTATTAGCTGTTTCTTCTGGTTTCTTCCAATATCCTTTCATGATTTGAGGTCCTTTTATTAATATTTCTCCAATTTCTCCGGGAGAGAGCTCCTCTAAGGTATCGGGATTTACAATTTTTACATCAGTATCAATAAGAGGAATACCAATACTTTCTGGTATAATTTTAGGCAACCATGTAGGTCGCATATGCGAAATTGCGGAGGTTTCTGTTAGACCAAAACCTTGACCAACCTTAAATCCAACAACTTCCTCCCATCTCTTATTTAATTCAGGAGACAAAGCTGCTGAACCAGAAATTGCTGATTCTAGACTTGAAAGGTCTCGTTCTTTAAACCCGGGTGAGTTTATTAACATTTGAAACATAACGGGCACACCAATAAATAATGGGGGTTTAAAATATTCAATCGCGTCTAGAACGTCAGAAACGTTAAACGAGTCGAATATTACTAGCATTGATACCATTACTAGAGAAGAAATTAAGATTTGAAATCCAAAAGAATGGCAGAGAGGAAGAACGGATAAAAAAACCCTTTTACCTAGTACATCATCAATTTCAACATCTCGTTCTTTTAAACCATATAGACTTGAAAGGGATGTAGCTATTATGTTATTATGTGTCAACATGACTCCTTTTGGTAAGCCTGTTGTACCACCTGTATATAATAATACAGCTATGTCCTTCATCGGATCAATATCTATTTCAGGATGCTTTGGTACTTTTTTCTTCAGAAATTCATGAATTGTTATGGTGTCAGGTTTAGGTTCCTCTGATCCGATTAGTATAACATTTTTTAATTCAAAATCCTTTTTAACTTTCCTAATGGTCCTGAAATTATTTTTATGAACAAAAATAGTATTCATATTTCCAGCATCTGTAATAATGTGAGTAACATCAGCTTCTTTGAGAAGTGGATTTATGGGAATTAGAATTGCTCCAATTTCTAATACTCCTAAACAACAGAATAGAAATTCTGGACAATTATTTGCCATAATCCCTACACTATCTCCTTTTTTCACCCCAATCTCATATAAGGCGTTGGCAATCTTCTCTGAAATATAGACTAAATCTCGGTAGGTATAATTTTTTTCTTCTGGCTTATAATAAACACAGACATTATTAAGAAATTTGGTGATTCTAAGTTTCAAATACTCATGTAGGGGGATTGGCTCGAATTTGATTGATTTTGGAATATAATCGGGTCGAAATTTTATCCACTGACGATCAGGATTTTCAAGATAAGGAGATTCGTTCTCATAATCTAAAAAAGGTTCCCAATTTGAATAATCTTTCATATAACTTCCCCTAATATATAAAATGAAATTTATTTAAGCTAAGATTGAAAAAATTTATTAATTTAATTGGGATGTAAGAATTTATAAGTCTTCACTTATGTGGGAAAACGATAGGATTTTTACAGAAATTTACATCCATGATACAATCTTTCCCATATCTACTAAAAGATCGACTAAATAATTATAATCAATCCCTTTTATATTATCAATTAGGTTATTAGGATCCATTCCTCGGGCTTTAATATCTTGAATTACTGTATAGACTTTAATAGGAAGATTTAATAATTCTATTAATAATTCTGGGGTTTTCTCTTTTAGGGTTGTTCCTATTACACCATCATGTATCAAAACAATATTAATTTCTAAATTTGATTTTATTTGTTCTTTTAAGATTTTTAATAAGGATGTCATTCTATCCCTTTGCCTAAGACTGAATCCATAAAAATATAACATTGAATTTTGAGTATTCATAAATTTCACCAAGTTAATATTTAAAACTCATATCCGCTTTGACGATAAGTTGAGATATTTCCTCAATGCTGACAACATTTACTAGATTTTGTAGTATTAGGTCTTTATATTCCAGACCAGCAAGTTCTAAAGCTTTGTCATGAATATAAAGCTTCAATTCAGAGAGTTCAATTAATCTTAGTATGTTTTCAAATTTGTCCATCTTTATAGCTTCTGGTTCTAGATTTTTATTTAGAAAATAAACAGCATCTCTTAGCAAGATTACATTGCATTCTTCTATATCTCCTACGGCAAGTAATCCCGCGCCCATACGGATTGATTCTATAACCGAATTTTTACCAAAAGGTCCATCTTCACAAATAATTGCAACTGAATTAACCAATACTTAATCACCCTCCAGGACCAAAAAAAATTACTTTATCTGATTCAGCTATCATAAGTGAAAGCCCACCTAAACCTTCTTGATGAGCTCCTTCTACAAACTCTTCTGATTTAATCCCTGAAAAGCTCGTCCAAGTACTACAAGCAGCAAATTCAGTTTTATTAATTTTACAAAAATTTTCTAAGCGTTCTGATAAATTACGTATTGTTGTATCCTTTATTTTTCTTGTTTTGATGTTATAGACACCACTCCCATAAAAAAAGATGCCTACAATCTGATGCCCTTTATTAAGTATTGCTTCCCCTAAATTAATTACAGTATCTATAGCTTCATATTTATAAGGTTCAGCACATACTACAAAAGTAAATGAGACCATAACGAAATTCCTTTAACTTTTTTATTCTAATAAAAGAATGGAATTATATCTCAAATATAATTCTTTTTTTTAAAAAATAAAAATAAAAAAAAAATATTAGTTTATAGGTTTTATAGCGTTCACTTTGATACTAGTGCTATCGAAATCTAGCTGATCTAATTTCTTGATTTTTTCAATCTGATCTCCTAACGATTCTCTAATATCATCATCATTGAGTAGAAATTCAGTTGTTGAAAAATTACTTTGTTCAATAATTTCTACGTCTTGAAATCCTGCGTTTTCAATAGCTTCTATATATTTATCCTTCATTATTGCTCCACCAATACAGCTTACATAAGCTTGTACATTCTCTCTAATAGTATCAGATAGTTCCCTTAATAAAACTATATCAGAAACCATCAACCTTCCTCCAGGTTTTAGTACGCGAAATGCATCGCGAAACACATTCTCTTTATTTGGAGCAAGATTAATTACACAATTGGATATTATAAGATCAACCGAATTATCTGCAACTGGTAAATGTTCAATTTCACCGAGCCTAAACTCAACATTATTATAATCACCTTTCCTTGCATTTTCTCGAGCTTTATCAATCATTGAAGGTGTCATATCGACACCAATGACTTTACCAGTCTCTCCTACTTTCTTTGCAGCAATGAAACAATCCAATCCGCCTCCTGATCCAAGATCTAAAACAGTATCACCTTCTTTTATAGAAGCATGCGCAGTAGGATTACCACATCCAAGAGCTAGATTTGCTCCATCTGGTATACTTTTCAAATCATCTTCTGTATATCCTAATTGAGTACTATATTTTTTTAAAAAATCATCCATTTTTTCAGCAGGAATCTTTATTGCTCCACCACAACCTTCAGAACTACATGAGCTCGATTGTATCATTTCTGATTCATTAGATGGTCCACAACAGCTTGAAGTTCTTCGGCGATTTGCTACATTTGCATATTCTTCTCTTACGATTTTTCTTTTTTTATCGTCATCTAATTCTACCATAATTTTTACCTCTATTCATTACTTTTTATTTTATACCTTTATATAGGCAGTAACCCTGAGTTCCATTAAGGATTACTTCCCAAAATTCTTTTTGATTTTCAAGTGCTTTTTTTACCCCATCTTCACCATATTTTTGTGTTATTCATTTTTGTTTTCTTGACTATCTTCCCGCCTTACTACAATTTTTAAGACAGGTCCTAACGCATCTTGCACCATTGGCTCCAATATATCTGCTTTCATCAAGATCAAGCAGCAGGGTTTTCCCCCTGCTCCTACGTTTATTATTGCAAATTTATCTCCTTCCATTATGCTCTCTTTTTCTCGGAGATCTTTTGGTAATAATATTTGCCCTTTTTTATCAACAGTTACAAGTGCCTCAACCTTACAACATTGCGAATCCATGGTCGATGGGTCACAAGCACAATTTTGTTTTTCTTGTCCGGACATAATTTTTATAAGACTTTTCTTCCTTATAAACTTTTTCCCCATTTTCCCATTTTTCTTACTTTTCCTACTTTTATAATTTTACAAATTAAAACTGATCTATTTTAAGTAAACTCAAAATGAGGAGAAATTTAAAGATTAAGAGATAGTATAGATAAAGATAAACCAAACCAATTATTGTTATGATTTAGTTAAAATTCTTAAGGTGTTAATAATCCTTTAAAAAATTTGATTATAATAAAATGAAAACTTAGAATTGATTTCGCTAAATATAATAATATCATATTAAATGTTAAGAAAGTTTAAATTTTTTTAGTCTCTAATTAAATTATGTCTGAACCTAGTCCTCTTAAGTCTAAAGGATTTCACCCATTTGGAGATTTAATCGGGTTTGAATTTACAAACTTGGAAAAGGGGTTTTCACAATGTGTTTTGCAGATTAATGAGAACCATTTTAATCCTCACAAAACAGTTCATGGAGCTGTTATGTATTCAATGGCGGATACTGGTATGGGTGGAGCATTATATTCATTATTAGAAAAAGATGAGTCGTGTGCTACTGTAGAGATAAAAATCACATACTTCAAACCAGTTAAAGAAGGAAAACTTATCTGCGATACTAAGGTAATATATAAGGGAAAATCATTTGCAGTTCTCGAATCAGAAGTTATGAATGAGGAAACACTAGTTTCTAAGGCATATGGAACTTTTTCAATATTTAAAATTAGAAAAGGGAATAAAGAAGGTAAAAATGAAAGATATAAAATGTAGAGTTATTAAAGATTATAATTCTCCTTACACAGAACCATTATTTTTCAAGAAAAGTGAAATAGTATCGATTGGAGAGAAAGATAGTGAATGGTCTGGGTGGATTTGGTGTACAAATAAATTAGGAAATAGTCGTTGGATACCTGAAAATTATCTTGAAATTCATGGAGACAAAGGTATATTAAAACGGGATTATAATGCCGTAGAACTTAATGCACAAATTGGAGAAGAATATCTGATTAAAGAAGAAGAAGCAGAATGGTACTGGGTCGTAAATCAGGAAGGTAAAAGCGGTTGGGTCCCAATTAAAAACGTTCAAAAAATTAAAGAATAACAATTAAAATTAGTTCTAATTTAATAACTTCTCAAAGACGGAATATTTTGACTTTTCATACTTTGAACAAAAAATTTTTAATGATTTTCTAATAAAACAAGTCATAATTGGATAAAGAAGATGTTTTTAGTATGAATGAGTCTCAAGATGGATTAAATGCAACTTTAAAAACTATTTTTGGTTTAAGATCAATTCGAAATTACTCAGAAAAAGAAATACCCAAGGAAGATTTAAATCTAATAGTAAAAGCGTCAGTGAGAGCTGCTAATGCTTCGGGTAGACAAAGTTATTCTATAATTGTCGTCGATGATAAGCAGCTATTAAAAAAATATTTCTACAATGCTAACAAGGGATTACTTTTTTGTGTGGATTTCAACAGAATAATTGATACCGCTAAATATTTAAAACACACTTATTCATCAAACAATCTAAGGTTTTTTATAACAGGATCAACAGATACTATTCTTGCAGCCCAAACAGCTGCAATTGCGGCAAAATCACTTTCGATAGATTCTTTATTTACTAATAGTATTCATAGGGAAGAACTAAATATTGTTTATCAAGACTTTAATCTTCCGGAAATTTTATGCTTTCCTTTAATCGCTCTATGTCTGGGTTATTCTTCTAAAGAGCCAAAATATTTAAAAGGTCGTTTAAAAGGTTCGGGAGTTGTCCACTATAATAAATATCATCGATTATCAAATGAAGAATTAGATAAACTTATACAGAAATATGATGATGACGAAAAACACATAAGTCTTACATGGGAAAATTGGAAAGAAATGGGTTTTTCACATTATCTAGATTGGTTCTACACTAGATGGTCACGAGAAATTCCAAAAGAGAAATTGCAGGAATTTCATTTAACATTAGAAAAAATTGGATTTATAGATCCAGCATATTACTATAATAAATAAATTATGAAAAAATTTATGTTTATTTACTTTAGTTTTAAATGACTATAACCTCTTTGATTAAGAATTTCCCGTAATAAACTCTTAAATATTCCATCTACATTCTCTCCAGTTTTTGAAGAGCATTCGATATAACCATTTAAACTATGCAATTGCATTAAATCTATTGCTTCTTCTTTGGTACAAATCCTTTCTTCTTCAAGGTCTAGTTTACTCCCAACCATTATAAAAGGTATATTACGGGATATTTTTCTGAATTCTGGAATCCATTCAATTATATTAATCATCGTTTGATAGTTGGTAAGATCAAAAACGAAAATTCCCCCGGATGATCCTTGAGCATAAGAATTTATTAAAAATTTAAATTTATTTTCACCGCCAAAATCCCATACTTGAAGTGTCACTTTTCCACCTTCTAATTCAAGTAATTTAATATGGATAGCTGCGCCTAATGTTGCTAATATATTTTCATGAAATTTATTTGTGAGATACCGATTTATAAGCGTAGTTTTTCCAACTAGCTTATCCCCAAAAACACAAATCTTGTATGTCAGATTTAAGTCTTGCTGATTTGTTTCTATCATTCTTGAAGATCTATATTTGTATTATTGAATTTTTATGTGTTTATCACATAAAAGAGTATTTTCTTATACCTTTATTTCTAGAAATACTAATTTTTAGATAATAATGTCTAAATGAAAGAATTTCTTTTTAAATATATATATTTATTTCTTTGAATTTATAAAAGATTTTTAGATTAAAATCCAATAACTTCTTATATTACCCTCTCAATTAAAACAATGAGATTTAATGTGTGATTATGATCTAGTTATAATAGGGGGCGGAGTTGGAGGCACAGCTATTGGAGCAATTTTAGCATCTAAAGGCTTTAAGACATTACTTATTGAAAAAAATGAAATTTTGGGTGGACGGTGTAGTACTTATGAAAAAGAAGGTTTTAAAATTGATGTGGGTGTTCACCTTTTTGGAAGATCGGGTAAAGGGCCTCATGGTGAAATTCTAAATATGATTGGAATGGAAGATGCGATAGATTGGGTTTTATGCAGAAAGCCTGGACCAAGATGGTTTTATCAAGGTAAATTTTGGGCGTTTCCACGACAATTGAAAGAATTTATTCCATCTACTGATTTTTCTGGTCTTATGAAATTATTCAGAGATGTACTAAAAATGAAGAATTTAGAAGAACTTGAAAGAAAGAGTGCTAAATCTTTACTCTCTAAATATACTACTAATAATCTTGTACATTCCTTTGTAGATATTATTTCCTTGCTCTATTTTGTTATCCCATATTATCAAACATCCGCTAGTGAATTTGTAAGGTGTCTTTCATCTCTCTCAACACACTTTAGTATTGGATACCCAAAAGGAGGTTGCATTTCGATACCTCAAGCCTATGCCCGTGGAATTGAAAAGTTCGAGGGAAAAATACTGACAGGTCAAACAGTTTCAAAGATTATAATTGAGGAGGAAGGAGTTCAAGGGGTTGAGCTAGATAACGGTAAATTTATATCCTCAAAATTAGTTATAAGTAATGCGGGTATAAGAGAGACTATTAATAATATGATTGGAAGACAATTTTTCAATAAGAATTTTTTGACAAAAATTGATAATCTCAAGTATTCCATAAGTGCTCTTACCTTTAAAGTCGCATTAAAAAAGCCAATTACTAATTTTAAATTAATTACCTCATTTTCTTCATATGAGCCCGAAGAACGTTTCAATTTAATATTAAAGGGTAAGGTTCCTGAAGAAGTATTTCTTTTCATACCAATACCTTCAAATTTTGATGATTCTTTAGCACCTAAAGGGAAGCAATTACTAATAGCAGGAACGGCAGTTACACAAGAAGGATTTGAAAAAAATTCAGAAAAATGGATAAAGAATTCATTAAATAGCTTACATAATGTTTTTCCAGATCTCTCTAAGAATTTAATGTGGTATGATGTATCAACACCAAAAGACATATATGAATTAGGTGGAAAAGAAGCCTCAGTTATCGGTCTTTCACAAATTATGAATCAAACTGGTCAATATAGACCATCACCAAAAATGCCGATAGAAGGCTTATATCTAGTCGGTGGAGATGCAGGAGGGTGGGGAATTGGGACAGAATTGGCAGCTAAAAGTGCTCTAGAATGTGCAGAACAAATATTAGAAAAGAAGAATTGAATAACAACTTAAAGCACTTTATCTTTTTTGAGTTCAAATGAAATTGTCACAGTATCTTTAATTCCTAATTTATTGCCAATTTTTCTAATATAATTTATCCTCCTATTTTTTAGCATATCATTAATAATAAGAGTTGGTATTAAAGAAATTGTCAAATAAAGCGGGAGTCCCAACCATAAGATTAGAGTAGGAATATTAAAAACGTTTCCAGGTAATCCATAATTCTCAATAAACTTTCTACTGAAATCAGATACAACTAATATATAAGTAATTATAACCCCGATACCTGCATAACTTCTTAGAATTATCTCAAACCAATCCCCTATGTAACGCAGTATAATTGCTTCATTAGAATTTTCCACTTTTAATTTATTTGAAAAAAATATTCCAGAGTCCTTTAAAAACCAAACTGATGAAAAAAACATCGTTGCCAATCCAAAAGTCAACATTAATAAAATTGCGTCTGCAAAGAACCTTGTTAACATCGGAATTCTAGAAACATCCTCAAATATATTAGTTACGTCAGCAGCTAATATGATTTCAACAATAGTGGGAGTAAAAAGAATGGAGGAGAGATTAATTGCCATTAACACTGGAAAAAAACTTTTGGAAAAAAGTGATAATTTTTCTGTTCTCTGTTCAAACTGAATTCCATAATACATCTTTGAACCATAAAGTTTTTTATGTAAGTATATAATAATTGGACTTATAAGATAACCCCCTATCAGTAATCCCACTAACGCAGAAAGAGGCAGTACGATAATAAATATAAAACCAAGTTCTAAAAGTATATCATTTAAAGGTACAAAACGGCTTAAAGCTATTGGAATAGATGGCCTAAATAAAATTTCTAAAATACTTACTATAATTATCCAAAAGACAATGTAAACAATAAATAGTACAATTAACTTCTTATACTTGGAAAAATTCATGAGAATTAAAGCCTAGGACAAATTTTAAGAGCTTCTTAATAAGTAATTAAGCATTTGCTTAATTTAATAATTTCATTTTAAATTAAATACTTAAGTTTTTTTCCACCAATAAGGTATCTCTACATCAGTAAATTTTTTATTATTATATAGTAAGATTCTATTATCATTAAAAGAAAAAGCAAAGCCTCCAAGATAATTGATCCAGTCCTTGCTGGGAGGTATTCCAAACCAGCCAAATCTTAGGGCTAATAAATGTAAGTCATGAGTTACATGAATATCTAATGTTTTATCAGCAGCATTCTCAAGTTCTAACCACATGACTTGTGCTGCTTTTTGAGAATAAAGAATTAAAGGGGACCAATTTTCAGGAGAATAAAGACCTGCACTCCAACGATTAAAAATCTCGAGTATGTCATACTTTTTATTTTCGTCTGAAAAGGAGTCAAAACTAATACCTATACGATATAATGGAAGTAGTGTTCCTTTCATGATTGCTTCACCACCGGTTTCTTTAACTCCAGTGAAAATTGCTTCGGCGGTTTCCCTACATCTATCAGCTTTGCTATGAAATAGACGAATTAGCTTATCTTTAGGTAACTTTGTGCCAAAAATTTTAGCTATTTCCCTTCCTTGAAGTGTTAAATTTAAATCTGCATCTACATCAAATATCTCTGGTTCATTCCTCTGAGAATGCCTTAATAGAAGAATAATTTTAGCATTATTTGGAAATTTTTTAAGACCATCAATTATTTGTCGAGCTTCAGATGGCCAGTCAGCTTCATTCCATATTCTATTGCGATCCATGAAATTTAAAATATAATATTAAATTAGTACATTTCCTTCTTTTGTATTTATTTAAAATTATTATAAAGAAG
>JBHLNW010000123.1:0-9610 GCA_048941185.1 Promethearchaeota archaeon | reverse complement strand
TTAGTGATTGTTGATCATTGTGAAAAAACAATAAGTATAAAAATAGTATATTTTGGACCCGCTCTTTCGGGAAAAACTACCTCAATTAAAGCTTTATTCTCTCTATTTGGAAAGGAACAAGAAATTCACAGTATTGAGAGTACTGTAGATAGAACTTTATTTTTTGATTATGGGACAGTAACATTTCAGAATCAAGAATGGGCTCTGAAGATTCACATTTACACCACAACAGGGCAAGATTTTTATTTTGTGACTCGACCAATCACATTAAGGGCCGTAGACGGAGTAATATTTGTTATTGACTCACAAGAAGAGGTTTTCGATAGAAATTTGGTCTCATGGCAGGAATTAGTTTCATATTTCAATGAATCTATAGATGATCTTCCAATAATTATTGCCTTTAATAAACAAGATTTAGAAGATAAATTTAATCCTATAGAGTTCCTAAATATAATCAGATACCCCAATTATAAAAATATAGATACAAGATATACTAGTGCAATTAAAAGAGAAGGAATCCTTAAGTGCTTTGAAGATATCTTGAGACTAATATTAAGAAAATATTATAATCATAAATTAAATTCCACATTAAACAAAAGAAGTATTAACTTGACTAATTTCTAAAAGAAGCTAGCTTCTGCAACAGGTGATTGAATTCTAATTTTCTGGGAACTATTGTCTTCTAGAACTGAGATCAAGGCTGTAATATTTTGCCTTGTTTCATAAATAATTTCTTTCTCTTCCCCTTTTTTCCAATGATTAAAACCAGTTAAATGAGACGCAGTTTCAAATAACCCCTCTTGTAAGCCTGTAATCACAACAGTTACTCCTTCTAAATCTCTGTTTGAAATGTTTTTTATTTTTAATATATATTTATCAATATCAGAATCTATTGAAACCATTTTGTAGATTTTTTGAAATTTCGAAATACCATCAAATAATGATGCTGCTGCTGCTGTTCCTTCTGAAAATAAGTCAACACCTACTTTTTCTTTTGATATTACTCCTGTTGTAATGGTTATAGGAATCTCTAATTTGATAGGCTCTTGCCCAAATTCAGGTTTTTTTTTCCCTAAAATTAAAAGAGACCACTTTGTATATGCTCCATAGCGAAAACCAAACATTTCCTTCTCAGAAGGAGACCAAAGATAATTATGACTTGGTTCTGCAACTTCAGGGACTTTTAACAGAATAAAATCCTTTTCAAAATTTTGAGTTTTTACATCTCCGGCAATTGCGGGTGGAAGTTCTTCCACTTTCCGACAACTTTGACCATAAGCTTCACAATAACAAACTAAATTTGAATTTTGGAGCAGTCGTATTTCAAGTAGTTTAAGTTCTTCTGAATCATAACCAATCTTTATTGTTTCTCCAGGTTTAAATACATCTTTAGTTAAAAGAATGTTTAATCCTGATATTGAAAAAGATATTGGTTTTGGGGTTTTTGCAGTACCAGAATTCCTTGATTTTATCTTGATATCATGAGTTTTGTTAATAACTAAATCATCTTCTGGATTAATTGGATTTGGTTGCCTTAAAATGAGTTTTAAAGAATAATTTAGATTTCTATTGCTAATTGTTGGAACTACATTACTTTTAATCAAAAGGGAGCGTTCTCTGATATATTTTCCCGGTTCGAAATGTCCTTTTGAAAAGATTTCTTCTTTAGAAACTTGTAACTCTTTCAAACAGGGTGGATTGGTTATTAATCTCACACCACTCCATAAAATATCAGCTTCTTCTTCAAAATTGAATTTAACGACGACGTTTAACTTGTCCCCTATAAAGACAGAACCTTTATTTAAATCAGTTAACTCTAATTTTACCAATCCAAACAGATATAATGATGATTGTTATATTAATTGTATAAAAAGATAGAATTTTATAAAAACTTTTTATTATTAAATAAGAAATATGTAAATAGTTAATCTCTTTTTTTGGTATTTGTTTATTTGTTCAAGATTGTCGACTTTTTTGTTGAAATTGAGAAGCTAAAAAGTATATATAATTAATTACTTTCAATAATAATCATAAGTAGAAAAAATATAATAACTTAGAGTAATGAAAGAAAAGTTCGATGGCAGAATTAAAGCTATACTTTTTGATTTAGATAATACATTATTAGATATTGATTTAGATAAATTTATTCCTGAATATTTAAGATTATTAGCCCAAAGTGTATCTCATTTAATTCCTCCAAAAAAATTCATTTCTAAAATATTGAAAGCATCTAAAGCTATCGAAGAAAATAATGGTAGAAAAAAAAATGAAGAGGTATACGCTGATATATTTTTTCCACTAGAGGGCTACTCGAGGGAAGCAATTAAACCTTATTTCGATAAATTTTATGAACAAGATTTTTCAAAACTGAGACAATATTCTCGAAAAAAACCTGAAGCTAGAGCGGTATTACAAAAGGCTTTTGAAAAGGGATATGATGTTATAATTGCCACAACACCTCTACTTCCAGCTACCGCTATTGAGCAAAGATTAGAGTGGGCGGATGTGGCTGATTTTCCTTATCGTTTAATTACAACAATTGAAAACAGTCACGCTACTAAATCATTAACTCATTTACTTTACTATGATCAAATTTTAGATAAAATTGGATATCCTGCCGATGCTTGCCTGATGGTAGGCGATGAGGATAAGGATTTAGTTGCTAAACGATGTGGAATGAAAACATTTTTAATTGAGCATAAAAATAAAAAATTCGGACCTGAGATACCAGAACCTACATATAAGGGGTCTTTATCTGATTTGAAATCCTTACTTTAAGGATGTTTTTAATCATCCAATTCTTGCCAAGTATAAGTCAACTGTCTCATATTTTAAATTGGTGGAGTTGGATCTTCTGATAACATTTTACCGAGGCATTTTGCGCATAAATATACTTCTTTATTTTTTTCTTTAAAGAAATACATATATAAATTTTCTTGGTGAAGGCATCCCTCACACCTCATAATTCATCTTAAATTCTTTCGGAAAAGAATAAAAAGAATATAATTAAATTTTCAATAATCTAATGTGAAAAATTTTTCTCCATCTCGATTATAAAAGTTAAGATTAAATACAAATTCAATTAACCTAAAATCTATAAAAAATAATTATCTGATAATAAATTCATTAATTTCCTTATATCTAAAACAATCTATTACATGATCATTAACCATACCTACTGCCTGCATGAATGCATAACAAATAGTCGGTCCTACAAATTTAAATCCTCTTTTCTTCAAATCTTTACTCATCTCTTCTGATTGCTTAGTCTTAGATGGAAGTTCTGAAAGATCCTTGAATTTATTATCAATTGGTTTATAATTAACAAATTTCCAAATATACTTCTCAAAGGATCCATATTCGTCTTTTATTTTCAAAAATGCTTTAGCATTTGATATTACTGCTTCGATTTTGAGTCTGTTCCGAATTATACCTTCATTATTCAAAAGTTCTTCAATTTTTTTATTACTATATTTCGCTACTTTATTAGCATCAAAATTATCAAATGCCTCTCTGTAATTCTCACGTTTACGCAAAATAGTGCTCCAACTTAAACCTGCTTGAGCCCCTTCAAGTATTAAAAATTCAAAAAGTAACCTATCATCATAAACAGGTGTACCCCATTCCTTATCATGATAATCGATCATTTCAGAATCAGATCCAGCCCATTTGCATCTATTAACCATTCTCAAAAACCAGATTCCTAAGTGATTAACATTTTCAATAATTTTTTTTAGAAATTATTTATATAAAATATAAAAAGAAGTTTGTTATTTATAAGCTTTAGAGGCGTTCTCTACAAATGCTTTTAAAACTCTTGGCCACACTTCAATTGGTAAACTGTGCCCCATTCCTTCAATTATAAGTAATTTTGCTCCAGGTATGGCTTCAGCAGTATCCTTACCTCCTACAGCTGGCATAAGTGGGTCATCACTTCCATGAATTACTAGTGTTGGTACTTTTATAGATCCTAAAGCTGATTTACGATTTCCTGTAGCCAGAACTGCTACAATTTGACGAGTAAAACCTGGTCGATAATTTGAGCGATCATATGATGCCTCAACTAACTTACGTGCTTTTTTCTCATCAAATGGAAATCCAGAGCCATGAATAATTCTCAAGCGATTTACACCATCTTCAATAATTGCATCCCGTCCTTCGGGTACAGGTTTTAGAAGGACTTGTAAAGCTTGTGGCTTCGGTTGAGGTAAATCGGGGTTCCCAGTACTACTCATAATTGATGTAAGGGATAATACACGAGATGGGTGTCTATAAGCAATTACTTGGGCAATCATTCCTCCCATCGAAGCACCACATATATGAGCTTTTTCAATATTCAAGAAATCTAAAAGTCCCACTGCATCATCAGCCATATCATTTAAAGTGTATGGTGCTTCTACTTTTTCTCCCCTTTGAAATGCCATGAATAATTTCAGCAAATCTTGTTCACCAGCTTTTTCAAATTTGGTGGACAACCCAACGTCTCGATTATCAAATCTGATTACAAAAAATCCTTGTTCCACGAGTTTTTCACACATTTCAACATCCCACCTGATCATCTGAGCGCCAAGACCCATAATTAAGAGCAATGGTTTTGATGAAGGCTCTCCGAATGTATCATACTCAATTTCAATATTATTTGCTTTAGCTTTTGGCATAGTCTTATTCCTTTTATAAATTCAAATTATTATAATTTTATATGAAAAAAAGAGGTAAATAAAATAATGTTTATTTTTTCAAATTCTAATCCGTATGTGCGGATATTATTAAATCAGCAAACAATTTCATGTCGTTTAATAACATGTTTAATTTGTCTTGAGAGGCTCTGTCTAATTCTCCAGATTTCATTACAAGCACAGAAATAATATATTTAAAGATGTGAAGTTCAATCTCCTTACCATCTCCATCTCGACCCCAGAATTTAGAAGAATCGGCCATAAAAATGTTCTCTCGGACTGTATTACAAGCATTAATGAAATCTCTTAAATCACCTCGTAATGTTAAGCCACTGCTGACTCCTTGGACATTATGGACAATAACATTACCAGAAATATCTGCAATAATAACTTTAGCTTTAATTTCATCTAATTGTTTTTCTGCTTTTTCTACATGAGCTTTTAGTTCTGCATATTCAGAAATCAAAACATCTCTGAAAACTTTCGCTAATTTGTCTTCTTCATAAATACTTGTAAGCATGTAGTCAAAATCATAATCTTTAAATATGTCTAGGAAGAGTTCTTTAGCTTTTTTTACGTTTGTATCAAGAAGTTCTTTCTGATAGTCTTCAGTATCATATTTGTGAAAGAACAAGAAGATTTTCGGTTTTTCATTGTTCTTACGATATAAATCTAATAGACTGATAAAATAATCCTTTGCCTCTTGAAACGTTTTTGGATCATGTAAATCGACAATAGGAATAAGAATATCAGTTCCTCGAAAGATTTCAGGTTTCTCCATATATTCCTTCCTGAATTCTTCCTGACCACCGAAATCAAAGATACCTACTTGGAGGCCAAGGAATGGATGCCTTCGAGTTTCATATAATATTGTTGGTGCTAATCCTTTTGTTTCTTCTGGGCGTTTAGCGGCAAAAGCTACAGAATAAACACTGGTTTTACCGCAACCTGATAAGCCTACGAGTGATATTTTCAACTTTCTTCTACTCCTTTATTTTTTAATGTTTTTTATAATAATTTATTTCATTTAACTTTTTTAATAAAATTTAATTTAGATTTTTATTCTTTTGGTGCTACTTTAAGTGTTCTTGAAAAGATCTTTCCAAATGTTTCTGTTGAAGCCTCAACTAAAACGTTAGCCTTAATAGGTTCACCATCTGGTATATCCAATGGATATCCAATTTCAATAGTTTCAAATGGGAACAATTCTCTTATTGTTGTTATCCAGGGTCTTTTTTCAAATAATTCCTCAACTGACACAATCCTAATTTTCATGTCTTCTAAGACATAACCTATTGTATTTGTTAATGATATGTTCAAGATTTTATCCTCTTCATTTAAATCATTCGAAACACTTAAAAATCTTCGTGTTCCAAGAGGAGGTTTAACAACAGCTTGTTCTGCTTCCGGTTTTGTCTCTATTCTTGGTTCCTCTCTTTCCTCCAGATCCCTTACAATAAAGACCTTCCTTTTTTGAACTGTGTATTGCGAAACTTTTTTCAATTTTGCTAAAAATAAGACCGCGTTCAAATTAATGGCATTAAAAGGTTCTATTTTGATATAGCCTTTTTTCGCTGCATCTTCCATAATTTCAGCCCCTAAACCACTTCTAGCAAAAACAGTATTTTTATTTGCTCCACTACCAACTGAACCCACAGAGATATCTGAATGTTCAGCAGTTAAATCTACGCAGAAATTACAACTAGAGGATTTAAATTTGTCTAGCTGTTTAATAGTATATGATTTTATGGGTTCTCCTTTTGGATCATAATAGAGATGAAATTTACCTTTATTAATATCCATTTTTTCTACTTTTGATAAATCTACACCTTCTTTCTCAAAAAAGGGATAGAGAGCCTCTGGAGCGAAACTATCCATACAGAAAAGTCCAATTTTTAATACATGGCATCTCATGAAATATTTCAACATACCCGTTGGACTATCAAACATTTTTGCAACTGCGTCTATGTTACATGGTGTTCCTACGAATGCTATTGATCTAAAATCTTGTCTGACAGCATCCATTAATGCTTCTACAGTTTGAGAATGGCTGTAAATTGATCCTGATGCTTTTATTGTGTCATCTTTATTAGTTATAATTTGAGCCACAGGATACCATGGTTTATTGGGATCTCTCATTGTTACCACTGCTGCATCGATTAGATGTTCATCAAATAAGTAGCATAGTAAACTAGTTACAGTCCCTCCATCTTGCCCTCCAATAACTTCTGGGATGTTTGTATTTGCCACATACCCTGTTTTAAAATCTCCCATGAGTTGATAAGGATCTGTAATTGTTCTTGGACATTGGTTATAACATATCCCACAACCAGTACATTTACCTATTAATTTTGGTTGTCCTGCCAGATCATCCCATTCTAAAACGGGACACACGGCAGCACATGTAGCACACTCAGTACAAATACCAGTACGTACAATCTCTTTCATTAATAATCCAAAACTGTCTTTAGCTCCTTCGAGCTTCTTCTGAATATACTCAAACGAATATTCATATGGAGTTTCAGTTTGATTTAGTTTATCTTCAGTCATGATATTCTAGTGAAACACTAAATTGAATATTAAATATGAAAGTTCAATTAAGTAAAATAGGCTTTAAAAAAAAATATTATTAAATTCAAGAAAATTAAATAAGCTCTTTTTGAAAAATAAGTCAAAAAAAATTAGTATTAAATTTTATTCGATGCCTTAAGAATCTTCTAATTCAAGTCTTTCTTCAATTTTTTTAATCGCATTTGACGCATGAATCCGTACAACTCTATGGAAATCATTAACTCTTCTAATTAATGCCTCAAGAGCAGGTTCTCCCCCAAAGTTTTCTAATAGTTTAATTAAACTAAGTTTAACTTTATAATTTTCACTTTCCTTATTTCTCAAGAAATCTGTAAGAATTGTTATATTTTTAATCAAAGTTCTTGAAACTTCCTGTGTAGTATTGTTTACTTTATACCAATTATTTTGAAATATATTATATACGGCGTCAATCGCTACTTTTTTTATAAGCCAATAAGCATTTTCATCTTCTATGATATTTAGTAAATCTTCTAAAGGTTTAATACTACCAATTTTTCCTAAAGCAATAATTGAATTTTTTCTAACATCTAAATTTTTAATTTTCAGTAAATTACATAATGGTTTAACAAATTCTTCTTTAGCAATTTCACCCAAAATAAATGCAACACTTTCACAGATAGTATTATTTTCTTTCTCTAATGAATTAAACAAATGGTCATATGAAGCATGTTGATTATATTGATAAATATTTTTTATAGCATCTATAATATAAAGCTTCATATCTAAATCAGTATATTCGAAACTAACATCTTCTATATCTAAAACATTTATAAGTTCTGGCACAGCAGATAAATCCCCAATCTCTCCTAACGCTTCTATTGCCGCGATACTCACTTCATTATAAATATTATCTAAATTAGAAATTAGCAAATCTACCGCGTTTTTGAGTTTTATTTTCCCACATAATAAAACCGCATTTTTCTTGACTATAAAATCATCAATTAATAGTAATTTGATGAGTTCCTTTTCAATTTCTGTACTTAATAATGTTAAGATAGAGACCGCAGAGTCCATTAAGTTAGAATCTTCTTCTCTTAAGACTTGTGTAATAATTTCTAATATCAATTTTTTATTCTGAATTAAATCAGACAAAATTTCAGGATATTTTGTTTTAATGTAACTTCTATCCTCAAAAGAGACATTTATACTCGAGATTTCATAGCCTACTAATTTTATTATTTCAACCTTATGTTTCTTAGAAAATTTTTTATTCTTTAATGATTCGACTAATAAACCTATTAGTTTTCCAGGATCTAAACTTAATAATTCAATTGACACATAATCTCTGATTGAGTTAAAGCTATTATCTAGTTCCTTAATAAAAAGCTGTATCTCAGAGTCTTCAAACTTTGTTTTTCTTATTGCTTTTAGAGCTGATAATTTAATGTCTTTATTAACAGGTTCTTGTTCCAATACCCATTTTAATGGTTTCAATGCTTTTTGATCTTTTATCCTTCCTAGTGCTTTGGCTGCTTCACATTTTATATCAATTATGTCATCAGAGATAAGAAGGTTTTCAAATAAGCCATAACATTCACTTTTTAATTTTATTGAGTTATTGCTGATTAGTCCTAAATATTTTATTGCTTCTCTTCGCTTATTATTATCTTTTTCTTTCTCTATAATTTCGGTTAACATATTTGCCGAATTTTCTAAACCCAATTCCTCAGTTCTCTGGTAAATTTCACGAGGTTGAATTTTAACTTTAAGCATATATTAACCGTCTTGGCTTAGTTTTTTTAAATCTAATAATTCATCTTGTTTAATTATCAATTATTGATCAGCCTTTATAAAAATATTACCCAAATCAAACATAACGCTAGAAATAGTTTATCATAATCGATAGAAATAACGAATAACAACTATAAGACTATTTAAAACTACTGTTTTTCAGACAATTTTAAATTTTTTTTTAACTTCTCCTGGAAACTAAATTAATTAATTAATTTTATGGCAAATTTAAAGAAACTAAAAATTGATTCTTATAAATTTTTTTATAAAACATCCAATAATTTTATAATAAGTTTACATAATAGAGGGGATTAAAAATAGAAAATAATCTAGAGTTGGATTTTGGAAATCTGAAGTTTCAACATGTTTGTTATATATATAAAGGACCTGAAGAGCATGCAAAGATGATGGAATCGCTACTTAATATGCCAAAATTCTCAGATTTAAATCCATTCAACGAGAGATGAGCATCCGAGCCCTTCTTTGTCTTCAATTCTGCCTTGAACTATAAAAGTATCCCCTTCATAATCACATTCATGACACTTATGTTTTGATACTAGTTCTACTAGATCATCAACTAAAACCGCATGATTTACGGAGGCAGCTACTCC
>JBHLNW010000122.1:0-9768 GCA_048941185.1 Promethearchaeota archaeon | reverse complement strand
TAAATTTTCACTATTAAATCAAAAATTTTATTAAATTTTAAATATTTATAATTTCATTCAGACTTTATTTTCAATATTATAATTAAGAGTATGTGATTTTTGATGGCTGAAAAGGAAGAAAAGCAGATTGTAAGAAAAGCTACACTAAATCTAAGAAGAAAATATGGAAGAACTAAGCAAATAAATGTTGTAGAGAGAGATGCCTTTCTTCCAAAACCGCTTGAAAAAGAAATTAAAGAATCGATCTTAAAAAAAAAGACAATATTAGCAACAGATATAGCTCTTAGATATGATATAAGAGTCTCAACAGCAAAATTACTCTTACAACAATATGAAGAAGAAGGTTTGATTAAATTGTTTGATCCTTCTTTAAAATTGAAAATTTATGTTCCTGCTTCTTAAAATTATTTTTTGTAAGCTTAAGTAATATCTTCAAGTTAAATACTTATTATTAGATTTTGTATTTAAAAAAAGAGAAATAAATTTATATTTATTAAATTTTAAAATTATTAGAAAGTTCACAAAAAATAGCAAAGCAGCTGTAGCCTAGATGGTAAGACGCCGGCCTCGAGTGTTTTCCAAAATAATCAAGAAAGCCGGTGCGCGTAAGCGCTCGGGGGTTCGAATCCCTCCAGCTGCGTTTTCTGTAAAATTTATTGAATTATTTGAAGAATAAGATTTTCCATTTGAGGTTTTGCTGCTTCAATTTTATCCAATAAAGAAACAGTTTTTTGCAAATCTTCATCTTCTTCGAGGATAAATAGTAAATAAAAATCTAAATTGCCAAATTTGAGAACTTCTATTACACCAGAAAATCTTTCTCCGCTTTCAAATTTATCAGAAAATTCAAGTAGTTTTCTATTTTCAGCAATCACACGCTTTTGAAGATCAATATATTTGTCATATATTTTTATCTTCTCATCCAATTGGAGATGTGATCTATAGTGTTCTCCAATAGTAACACCTCTTGAATCAAAAAGAGCTATTAGAATGGAGTTATAATTTTTGCTTATTTCTGCAAATAGTTGTGAAACCATCTCTATTTTATCGAATAGCATTGATAAACCGCTTGAAAAGGCATCCATGACAGATTTAATGTCGAATATTGTGGTCTCAAAGAAAAATATGTCAAAATCATTAGAATATCTTGTTAAAGCTTGTTTTAACGTAAGAATTCTTTTATTAATCTGTACATCATCTACAAGTTGGGGGTCGAACTTATGAAAAAGAATGCAGATTGGAACATACTCTTGTTCTTCTTTGAAAAAAAGTAAAACCTCTTCTAAATAATCTATAGATTCGATATAACGATTAAAATCTTGAGCATCTATAACATAGAACATTAAATCTGTTCCACTAAGATATTTTTCAGGATGTTTTAGATACTCTTCTCTGTATTGTTTTTGACCTCCAAAGTCCATTCTTGTAAACTCTATACCTAGAAATCTAAAACTGTCACGAGCGATTCTTCTTGTTGGTGTTAATCTAGCTACCTCTTCCTCAAAACCAAAGCGTTTTGTAATAACAGTGATGATACTTGTTTTACCAGCATTATCTAAACCCATTACTCCAATCTTTTTTGTAATAAAAAATCACCAAATAGAAAAAATATTGTTATCTCTTCTAAATTATTCAATATTAAGAACTATTAATAAATAATCACTTTTCGTAAAGAAATAATGATTATTTTATTATTTAAGCTTAATGATAAAAATATCTTAATTCTTTAACCCCCAGCTATAGCATAAGATAAGTAGAGCTCATCTCCGTCTTTAAGGGGCGTTTTATAATTTTTCAAATATTTAATATTTCTACCATTTAGTAAAATAAGTATATGTGAATTAAACTTTTTTTTGCTCTTATCTAATAATTCAGCATCGAGCTTGTCTATATTTTCATTTAAAAATTGAGTGATAATATCTCCAATATTTTTACCTTCATAACTTATTGATTTCTTATTAACTCTAAGTTGAAAAATGTTCAATAAGTTAAGTTTTACTTTAGCCATAAAAATCTCCTTTCTCGGTTCTCAATTATTTAATTAATCTGTATTACCTAATGATATTAAAAAAAACCTCCTTATTAAGGTTATTTTTTATTAATTATAGTGCTTATATTGAAGTTTATAAAACTCTCTCTGAACCTATCAATCATATTTATATAAAAATCGTTATATTATAATTACCAACTATTTTTACCACACCAGTTCTCAAATTATGTTCTTTTAATACAACATTACCTTTTCTATAAATATCTACTTCAATGAATGTATTATCAAAACGTTTTAAATTAAGATTTCCCCCATTGGAAAAGATTGTATGGTCAATTTTTACATTAAATGAAATGCTGGGGGAACTATTTAAACAAAGATCAATTTGTGAACGTGCAAATTGAGAAAGTACGTCTCCTGAATCAATTAATTCAGTTCTCCATACACTTAGGGGAGTAGGAATTAGACTATGAAAACAGCAAACTCCGAATATTTTTTGATGACTAAGTGATAATACTTTTTCTATAAATTTATTCATTCTTTTTCTCCCAATAAAACCTTCAGTGGAATCACGAGTAGTAGAATTTAATCCTTGAAAATACAATTTATCATTTTCAAATAAAGGATCAAATTCCCCGAAATATTGTTCCCAATATTCCCAAGCAGGTGGTTTTGAATCGGTGTTCCCTGGTACAACTAAATGTGGATACCTTAATTTACTGATTTTTTCTTTCGCTATTCTAAATTCTTCTTTATAACTGTTTTGAGTTACATTTCCAGTATGAACAACCAAATCTACATCTTGAATACGATTTATTTGTTCTATAGTCTTATCAAGATTTGTTATTTTATTTTCAGACTCTTCGCTAATTAGAGAATGTGAGAATTGTATAAACTTACAGATTGGTTTTTGATCCTTCATTAATTCCAAAGGGAGATAATAATTAACTTTTCGATGAATTTCGCTTTTGGAATTAGAATCTAATATTGGAATTATCTTAAAAGTAAGATTGTTCTGATCTAAATCAATAATAGAATAAGTGAATAAATCTCGATATCTTGTTTTGTTACAACAAAATGTTCCTGCATTAAAAATGAACAAATCTTTTTCACTACTACTTACTGTATATAAATTTGAAGTATGCCTATGACCATTTAATACTAAATCTACTTTTGTATCTAAAAGCATTTTCAACATATCACCTGAATCATCAATAGCGGATCTTTCTTTCCCTGTATTTGGAATAGGTATTAATTGATGATGAAAACACACTACCTTAAATTTATTTTCTCGTTCAGGAATTATTAATCGTTTTCTTACAGCCTCAATTACATTATGATGAATGATACCTCCTGGTAAGTCTGGTTTAGTACTATCTATTCCAATAATATATAATTCATCATCTTCATATTCATAATGCCTCCTGCCAATCATTTCCTCGAATAAAAGATATCCAACATTCATAGCATCATGATTCCCTATTAGAATCATTAGTGGGCATTTAGATATCGGTTTAAACTTTTTAAATTGCTCCATAGCATATTCATATTCTAAAAGCGTGCCAGTGTGAGTGATATCTCCAAGATGTAAATACAGATTAACATCTTTTATCTTATTTATTTGTTGTATACCCAAATTGTATGCATGAAGATTAAAGGGTCCTCTTGCTCGACTAATATGAGTATCTGATACGATAACTATTCTTCTTTTTGACGATCTTTCTCTTTCGGTTTTCATTTTCACACTTTTTTCAGATATCATCTTTTATTTTATCTCTTTTAATTTTGCTGGATGACCAATATATATAGATTTTTCTTCTAAGACTTGATTGAATTTTGTATAAGAATGAGCAGATAATCTTGCGTTACACTTTATATGGGTCCCAGGTAATAATACGCATTTCGCTCCAATCAAAACGTTATCCTCAATAATTATCTTCTTTAAAATAAATTTATCCTGCTCAATTCCAAAACTTAAGATGTTACTATTCATCCCTATAATAACATTTTTACCTATAGATACAAACTCAGAGGAGATCCAACTATTATCGTGTATTCCATTTCTTCCTATTTTTACTCCAAAAAATCGAAGTGTAAACCGATTTTTGAACCAAGGAAATGGATTTGAAGCATTTATAAAAAGCGGCCACTTCTTAACTATATTTCTCAAATTCCAGTAAAAATAATTCTTGTCTTTGATATCTCTATTAAAATTTCCTTCCTGTGGTGGATATATTAGTTTTAAGATAGTTAAGAATAAAACAGAAAATAAAATCGCACTTAATTGTAATAAATGAATTAAAATTAAGATATTAAGAGGAAATAAAAAAATAAACCACATGTATAATCCTTCTTTCCAAAGAAAGATACCATAAATCCATTCAAACAATGCACAAGGAAAAAAACTTAAAATAATTACAACGAGATATAGAGTTATATATTTATTTCTAAGCCTTTCATCTACTGGAGTTGGAGAATCCCCTTTTAGACTTGCTGGTTGAAACATTTCTTAATTATTTCCTCCTTGATTATTCTTATGATTGAAATCAGCATTTTTTATTGATTCAGTTTTCACTCTCTCGGCTTTTATTTGAGACACTTCAATTGATTGAATTGGCAATGTCATGCTTACAGGGATCCCTACATGAATTAAATCACTCTTCAATTCTTGTTCTATCCAAGTATAGCTATTTACCCCTAAAACGGCCCCATCTTGGAGAACACTTCCCGGGCTTATTATAGTATGAGGTCCAACAATACAAGCTTTTCCTATTTTAACTTTTTTGATAAAGATTCTATCTTGATAAATGAGATGTGAGAATATACAAATGTTTAGTGATGTCATTGTATAATCTCCAATTTCGATTAATTCTGGATCAATATATCCTTCATAAGCTACCACATTTCTTCCTATGTGAACACCTAAAAAACGATAAACAAAAATATCAGACCATGGCAAGGGTAGAGATCTTGCAAGCCAAATTGGAAAGTAAGCAGTCCAAAATCTTCGATGTGTATATTTCCATTCTTTACTTCCTCTTTCAAATATCCCCTCTCTAGGAGGGTAGAATTTGTTTAAAATCTTAAAAATTACAGCCGAAAATAAAATAATGGAAAATGAAAATAACAATAGATTACCATAGATATTCAAGGGAAGCAAAAACCATTCCCACCACTGACCAATTAAAAGAAATGGTATAATTGTTTTTCCTGTTAAGAGATAATATAGGTCATTATAAAACCATATATTCACTACAATGATAATTACACATCCAACAAAAAATTGGAGAATCATAATTAGTGTAAATGACGTTTTGTATACTCCGGAGGTAGAAATATAGTCAATTTTGAATTTTGTATCATCTATAGGTTCCATCTAAATAATCTCTATTCTTTATTGATTTCTTTATAATATATTATAATATCGAAAATAATTAAATCATAATACTTAATTTAGGAAAATGAAACCTAAATGTAAAAATAATTAAAAACATTATACACTATGATTTATATATTAATAATTAATTTAATTCATAAAATCATAAATTAAAAATCGAGGTCTACAGAATTGTCAATTGACTGGGAAAAAGCCGAACAAAAACCAGATAAAAAACAAGCTATTGAAGGAAAAATCCTATTAGATCTCAGATCAAAAGTAAATGATCTAGAGAAACAACTTTCTGACAGTAAAAATGAATTAGCACAAACAAAAGATAAATTAGCAGATACTATGATGGAACTAGACGAAACTCGTAGTAAATTTAAACAAACTGAAAACCGATTATCAAACACAAGTAATGATCTTGCCAAAACTAAGACAGAAGATCAAGAGGTAATTCGAGATTTAAATACTGAAAATACTAATCTTAAGACTGAATTAGCTGAATATAAATCTAAAGCTGAGGATCTAGAAAACGAATTAGCTACTAGTGAAGCAAACATTAGCGAATTAACCTCAGAATTAGAAAAAGTTGCTGATTTAGAGTCGCAATTTAAGGAAGCGAAAAGTAAAGTTGAGACATTATCTCCTCAAGTTGAGGAATTAACTTCTAAGCTCGCTACTGCTCAAAGTGAAATAACTCAATTAACTTCACAATTAAGCGAACTAAACAATACTCTCCTGCAAAAAGATGCTCGAATTCAAGAATTAGATGGTCAACTTACTGAGAAAAAACAATCCTTAGAATCCACAGCAGCGCATCTTCATGAAGTTGAAACTGAATTACAAGATTTGAAACCCCCTGAAATTGGTGCAGGAGGGTTTGCTAGTGATGAAAGAATTACATGCCCTATGTGCGGAGCAGTAGGATCGAATATAAAAGTCACAGAAGATAAAACTAAAGTGCTCTCCTACGTAGGACACATTCCTATGTATGCAAAAAAGCATGTTTGTAAAAAATGTGGGTATGAGTTTTAGTCTAACCTCTAATTTGGCAAAATAATTTTGCGATTTTTTATTTTTCCTTTTTCTTCTTTAATTTTATCATAATTTATCTATTTTAAGGATATTTTCTTTACCTCTAATTTCATAATTTTAAAATATTTTTACATGTTTTAATTAACATTATGAAAGGGAATCCTGAGAAGAAATTTTTTGGAACTTTACCTCAAAAAAAATTACTCAAACTGTATACAAACCATGTAAATGGTCCAAAAGTTCGATTTTTTAAGAGTCTGGGTTTAGGTGTTATTCCTGGTAAGAGGGAAGGAGTAAAAATGTGGACATTGGAAGGCTCAAGACCGGGTGAACCTCCTCTAGAGTTCTTTAATTGTCGCACTTCTGGAGGTGTATATAACTTAGGCCACCAAAATCCTACAATTTTTAAAACAATTAAAGATGCTTTGGAAGAAGGGCTAGATATCGGTGATCATATTCTTTTATCCGAACAAAGAGCTCTTTTAGGGAAAATGCTCGCTGATTTGTTGCCTGGTGAAATCAGTAAAACTACTTTTGGAGTTGGTGGAGGGGAGTCAATAGATTGTGCGATCAAATTTTCAAGAGCGTATACAAAACGGAAGGGTTGTGTATCTGCTATAGGGGGGTACCATGGTCATACTGGGTTTGCATTAGCAACCGGGGATCCTGGATTTAGAGAGAAGTTCCTTTGGGAACTTCCAGAGTTTAAACAAATTCCATTTGGAGATGTCGATGCTATGAGAAAAGCAGTAACGGATGATATAGCTTGCGTTATATTAGAAACTATTCCTGCCACTGCAGGTATACTGATCGCTCATGAGGGATATTTCGCAGAAGTAAGGGAAATATGTGATGAGAAAGGAACAATGATGATCATAGATGAAGTTCAAGCGGGGTTGGGTAGAACAGGTCATTTATGGGCAATATATGGAGGACTTTATCCAAATGAGAAAGTGGTACCAGACTTCATGGTATTAGGAAAAGGTATGACCGCGGGAATTTATCCTTTATCTACATGTAGTTATAAACCCTTTATTGAAAAAGTTGTGTATAAAGATGATCCATTTATTCATATTTCTACCACAGGGGGTTCTGATATTGGATGTGCGATTGGGTTTGAAATGTTAAAAATTCAATCTGATCAAAAATTTTTAGATAATGTTAAAGAGATGGGAAAGTATTTCCAGAAAGGACTAGAAGAAATTAAAAACAAATTTTCAGCTTTAATTAAAGAAGTTCGAGGGAGAGGTCTAATGTGTGGTGTAGAGTTCTATAATGAAACGGATAGTCAATTAGCTATGCTATCTATAATCAAAGAAGGAGTCCTGCTTGACTATTGTAATAATAAAAAGGATACTCTCAAAATTTTGCCCCCTTTAATAGTAAAAAAACATGAACTTGACGAAATACTAGATCGGATAAATAGAGGTATATCTAAATTAAAAGAAATTAAATAAAAAAGAATTATTACACTTTTAATTTTTTTTCTTGATGAATAATCTCTCTTTGTTCCTTTATATGTTTTAGTCTCTCACCATCTAAGGGGTAAAAGAATATTGCTATAATTGCTATTACTAAAGCTATTGCTGGATAAATAAACATTAAGCTACGTAATTCAAATTCTGGAATAGCAACTGAAGTAAATATTCTCCAATCCGCCATTAAAAACACAGGACCTATTATAAGAAATACAAAAACAGTAGCAAATCGTTGAAAGAAAATATTTACACCATAATAACCTCCTTCTCTACGCATACCACTTTTTACCTCATCTTCATCGACAATATCTGCAATAATGATATCAATGATGTACAAAGAACCGGATAAGCCAATTCCTATCAAGAAAAAAACGATATAAGCTGTAATTGCTAAGAATGGCATACTTGAATTAAGGAAAAATAATGGAGCGAGAGTTGCAATCCAGATTGTCATTGATATTAGCCATGATTTTCTCGGACCAATCTTTTGAACTAATGGTTTCCATAAAAGAGTCATAAAAATAGCTGTTGATAAGAAAGTTGCTCCTAATAGTAAAGAAATCATAAGAGGCTCAACAAATCCCAAAACAAATTCTCCATATAATGGTACAATTACTGGTAACATCCCATAAACGAACCAATTTGCAATTTCAGCTGGAATATATCTCATGAAACTCTTGCTTTTAATACAAAATTTAAGGTTCTTAAAAAATGATGGTGCTTGTTTGTAATCTTCTCGAAATTCAATTCTTTCTTTAGGAGAAAACTTTAAAAAAAGAAGTCCACCAATAATTACCACAAGTCCTACAATTATCCCATAAATAGCGTACTCCCCAGGGTTTGGCTCTGTATAGCTTGAAATAAACATTGAAGGCATAATAAAAGCAGCAATCAATCCAAAGATAGCAAATAATTGTCTAACATTATTACCTTTTGTTCTTTCTTCCTTGGTAAGAAATATTTCGGGGTATAAAGAAGTAAAATTGATATCATACATAGTAAAAAAGAATTCGAAGATAATGATAATGAAAAGAAAGTAAACATAATTAGCGATAACATTATCAGTACCCCACATAATAGGGGGAGTAAATAATAAAATCATTATTAATGCTATCGGGAACAATGAAATCATTATCCAAGGAAATCGACGACCCCACCTAGAGTGAGTTCTATCTGAAAGATATCCAATAAATGTATCATTAAAACTATTCCAAATTGACCAGATTATAAATCCTATCGATATCCACACTATATCAATACCTACGACAGCAAAATAAAAAGTAAATGTAAGAAATGTAAAAGCTTGGTATGATGCTATATCTGATAATTGTCCAATACCGTATCCTGCTGCTCTTTTATAAGAGAATTTTTCTGATTCTTCAGTTCTTCCTTTACTCACAATTATCTCACTAAGATTTTTTAAAAAAAAAATAATAAATTGATAATATTTCTCTTTATTTCTTAATAAATATATTATTATAGATGATCTTAATTCAAATTAAATTTTAATACTGATTTTGCCACGCTTTAGTTTTGACTGATAAGTAAAAATAATTTTATTAGGTTTACTTAAAATAGATTTAAATACAAAATTAACTGTATTATTCCTAGGCGAAAATATAAATATAAGTATATTGTTAATATATTATCTATTTTGAGGGTATAAGAGGTATAATCATAATGGAGGATTCCATACAATTTTTTCATGAAGAAGAGCCATCTGAAGAAAAGACTTACAAAATTCTATTCACCGGACTCGATGGAGCGGGAAAAACTAGTATAATTTTGGCACTCCAGAGAGAATTTTCAACAATAGCTTTAATTGAGCCAACCAGAGGTGCTCAGAGGAGAACATTTAAATTATTAGGAAGAGAAATAAGTGA
>JBHLNW010000121.1:0-9798 GCA_048941185.1 Promethearchaeota archaeon | reverse complement strand
TTTTGTGAAGTGACGCGATAATGTGGATATAGGAATTTCAATTGGCTTTTCCTCAAAATTAGACCATTCACAACTTTCGTTATTAGCTAGCATCCAAAGAATTATGTGGTCATAATTCCTTCTTTGCAATTTCGAGGGGTTAAGAATCTCTTCTGATGGATAATTTAATTTTCCCATTATCTATGATAATAAAAGACTTTATTCGATAGGTATAAATTGGGAACATTTCTATTTATATCTATTTTTCAAAACTTTCACTCATTTTTGGAATTTTCAAGGAATTATCGAAAGTGGAACTATATATGGATGGATAGGTCTACAATTAATTGATCATCATTTTGATGATAAAATCAAAATAAAAAATGAATTGAGTTGATAAAAAAATGACTGAAATTAAAAAATTAACAAAAATCGCCCTTATAGTTGATGCTATTATTTGGTTCATTTTTGGGCTAATGCTTCTATTTCTATTTGATGTAACATTGAATTATGAGGGTTGGACAAATCCACTTCATGTAAGAGCTTTTGGAGCTATCGCATTTGTTGCTTTCTTTTTTGTAATTATAATGCTTCGCAAAAAGGAATGGGAGGAGATTAAATTGCTGTATATTTGTTTGATTAGCATGTGTATGTTAGTATTTATTGTTGAAGCTGTAGTATTAGCAGTGCTTGGGTCAACATTTATGGCTGTTACTGTATCTCAAATGATCCTCGATTTGATTTTAAATGGAGGAAAGAATGCTCTTAGTATCGTCGCCTATATCAAACAGAGAAGCTAAATGTAAAAAATGAATAATTTTTAAACTAAATTTTTTTTTTATTATTATTATTTAGAGAAAACGTTCTGTCTGTTTTCAGCAGATTTAAACGCTAGATTTAAAATTATAATTGGCTTATATATTCATAAGGTTATAATCTAATTCTAACAAATAAATGTCTTACGCTGAGCTAAATCAACTAACGTTAGCAGAAGATCTTTTTAATGAAGGTGAGCTTGAAAAGGCTCTCGAGATATTAAATGATAAGCGTTATTTTCAAGGGCTTAATCCTCAACAAAAAAGCTACTACCAATCTATTAAGGGGTTGATTTTAACATATCAACTAAAGTTCGAAGAACTTATTGAGTTGGGTAAAGAACTATTTAATGATGGTCAGAGTCGTAATGATAATCTCCAATCGTTTGATGGTACATTTTTTATTATTTTTGGACTTATAGAAGCTGAAAAAATAAAGGAAGCCCAAAAACTACTTGAAAAAGCAGAAACTTCATTTAAACTTATTTCTAATGAACCTAAGAAAGTTTTAAATCAAAGACAAGCTCGTTTAAATTTATTAAAAACATGGATTAATTTTCAATTAGCTAATACAGAATTAGCAGAAAAGAGTTTAGAATGGATCTTTAATCAAGAACTCCCTAATTCTTTTGAAATTTTATGGGCTTATGTATTAAAAGGACAAATTGAATTTTATTTAAAAAGAAATACGGAAATTTCACTAAACTATTTCAAGAAAGTATTATCAATCGCTAATAAAATTAAATTTAACCACTACTGGATTGCTATATCTCACGGTTTTTCTGCGATTATATATAGTTCTATTGGAGATTTTGATAATTGTCTAATAGAATACACAAAAGCTTTAGAAAAAGTGAAAGGCTTTCAAAGCTTTTATATGGATGCAGCTTACTTGAATAACATGGGGGGGGTTTATTGGGAAAAAGGTGAATATAACTTAGCTTTGAAAGCTTTTGAGGAGAGTTTATCACTCTATGAAAAAATACAATCTTTAACGATAGTATTTCCACTTAGTAATTTAATAGAACTTGCCCTTATAAAGAGTGATGTTAAACTTGCGAAAAACTATTTTCATCGTTTGGAAAACATATATAACCAAAATAGAGAAGAACATCTCGAACTGTTGTACTTTTTCTCTAAAGCTTTAATATTAGAAAGAAGTTCGCGAATCCGAGATAAAGTGAAAGCTGAAGAATTATTTAAACAAATTATTAGAATAAAAACCACCTTGTTTGAAACACATATTAACGCGTACATCCATCTTTGTGATTTATTTTTCTCAGAATATCAAATAAGTAATGATGATGAAGTTCTTGACGAAATCAATCAAATTGTCACTCAATTATTAGCTATTGCTGAAAAATCACATTCCTATCTAGTTTTCTGCGAAAGTTTCATATTACAAGCTAAATTGGCATTACTGAGTTTTAATATAAAAGCAGCCCGACGATTTTTAACTCAGGCTCAGAAAATAGCGGATTCTTATGGCATAAAACGCTTAGCAATGAAAATCTCAAATGACCATGATAATTTATTAAAAGAAATGCATAAATGGGAAATCTTAAGTGAATCAGAAGCAAGTCTGGCGGAGCGTGTTGAATTGGCCCGTTTAGATGATCAGCTGAAAATTATGCTGAAAAAACGATCTATAGAAATTCCAGATATATCAAAAGAAAATCCTGTTATGATACTAATCTTAACAGAGGGTGGTAATCTTTTATACTCTAGAAAATTTATTAAGGATTTTAATTTTGAGGATGATATATTAGGGGGGTTTCTAACTACGATAAATTACTTTATCACTGAAGTATTTTCTGAAGGACTTGATAGGGCTGTTTTTGGTCAAAATACTCTTCTTTTGATGCCCCTTGAACCATTTTTAATATGTTATATCTTTAAAGGGGCTTCATATTATGCTTACCATAAGATTAAAAAATTTCTTGATTCCATCCGGAAGGATAATCTTATATGGCAATCTTTACAGACTTTTTTCCAAAAGAGTAAATCCGTTCAAATTCATAGTATTCCATCTCTAGAAACCTTGATAACAGATATCTTCCTCGAGAAAAAAAATTAGTAAAAGTATCCTATTCATAGCTTTCACTATTGACCAACCTTAAAAGAATTATATGGTCGTAATTCATTCTTTACAGTTTTGAAAGGTTAAGAATCTCTTCAGATGGATAATTTAATTTTCCCATTATCTGTGAAATCAAATACTTTATTCAATAGGTATAAATTGGGAGCACTTCTATTTATATCTATTTTTTAAAATTTCTACACCTTTCCGGAATTTCCAAGAAATTGCCGAAAGTGGAACTATATATGGATGGATAGGTGTACAATTAATTGATCATCATCTTGATGATAAAAATCAAATTAAAACAAAAAAAAAGAGTTGAATAAAAAAAATATTTGAGGTGAAAATGATAGTGAATAAGAAATCAAATGTGACTAAAGGACTAATCGCCGCAACATTTTTAATAACGATCATTACACTTCTTACAACTGCGAACGCTTATGCCTCTAACCGCGTATTATTCATTGCAAAAGGAGATGACTTAGATCTCGATGAAACTACCGATCTTATCATAGGGGGGATTAAAGGAGATGAGGTGAAAGCAGTTTTCCATCAAAGAATCTATGATGAATCAGGTAAACAAGTGTATGTGATGAAGGGAATACTCAAAGAGGGATTACTTCAAACGAAGTATTATTCTTTCTTTTGTCCAGTATTTCAGGTCTATTTTATTAATGTTTGGTTTTTCATGGGTGCGGGAATATTTAAGACTACTGATACCGATTTGGATCTAATATATCGAAATTGGTTTCCAATTACCATGCCAAATACTGAAGGTGAATACGTATCAGCACAGATGATAATGTTTCTAAGCCCCACAGCTGAATATTGTTTATTAGATCCCGCTACAAATCCTCCAGGACCAGATAATCCAATTCTTACTAACCCAGAATTGCATGCATGGGTCCTTACTGCGGTATTATGTGGTATTATAGTTGAAACGCCGATGGGTCCAACGGAATTACCAATTGGTCCTGTATCTTTTTTGACAAAATCTTGGGGATTATAAGTCCTAACACATATAGTCGATCATTTCAGATAAAAAATATTTTCTAAAATCTTTTTTTTTTTTTTGAGAAAAATTGTTCCTTAATTTGATGATAAAATTACCTTATTTAGAGAAAACGCTCTGTCTTTTTTCACGGATGCGATATTTTAAAAAATTTCTAATTTTTTTTTAATCCTAAAACTTTCATTGAAGATTGAAAATTACACAGTATTATCGGAAGCTCAACTATTAATAGAAAATTATCTCAACATTTTATCAAT
The DNA here is from genome assembly GCA_048941185.1 of Promethearchaeota archaeon. Taxonomy (GTDB): domain Archaea; phylum Asgardarchaeota; class Lokiarchaeia; order Sigyniarchaeales; family SOKP01; genus Loki-b32. The sequence goes on along the minus strand of JBHLNW010000121.1, from coordinate 5,655 downwards.
CATCATATCGATGATAAATTTAAAATTAAAAAAATGAGTTGATTAAAATTAATAGAACAAAATTAGTACCAAAAATATTAGTAGGTTTAACTGTTTTGGTGACAATCTTAGGTTTTACTACAGCAGCTAGAGCAGGTGCCCCTCCATTCATATGGGAATACTTCCAATATAATGTTATTAGTAGCTTGGAGCCAAATGTAGTGATAGAAGCTCCACAGGATGAACCATGTATATGGGGAGTTATGACTGCAGTTTCTGAAGATGAAATAGGATATTTCCCATCACAACCATATAAACATGAAGTATGGATTGATGGAGAAAAAATAGTTTTGCGTAGATTTACGTGGATTGATACGGATGGATTATTTGGTTATCCAGGTCTTAAGTGGCGAGCTGTTTTTCAGGTTTTTGAAGCGGGTTATTTTGAGGTAGGTGAGCACGAAATAATACATGAAATGTGGGTTCAAAAACCTTATTATGGAGATGAGGTTTATGGATGGAGACTCTTTGTAACTTTGACTTACACGTTAAATATTATTGGAACCACATAAGAAATAATAATGAGGGTGAAAAAGGGAAATTTTAATTTTAAATCAGGGAATAGAAGTGGAGGAGTTGGGTTAGAAAAAATACTTCCTGATGAAGCTACTACTAAACCAAAATTCCTCCATTCTATACTTCTTTTTTTTTCTATATAAACCTTAATCATTAATGCAGAAAATGCAATTAATTTTTGAACAGAAATTCAAAATCTCTTCCTTTTACATTATATTTAAAACCATGACTAGCCTAGTATTTTCATAAGGTTACAATCCAATTCTAAAAAATATATGTCTTATCCTGAGCTAAACCAATTAACAAGAGCGGAACAACTATTTGATGAAGGTGAGCTTGAGAAGGCTCTTGAAATATTAAATGATTGGAAACAATTTGAAGGACTTAATGCTCAACAAAAAAGTTATTACCAATTTATTAAAGGGTTGATTCTGGCATATCAACTCAAATTCGAAGAACTCATTAGGTTGGGAGAACAAATATTTGAAGAAGGTCAGAGTCGTAATGATAATCTCCAATCATTTGATGGTACATTTTTTATTATTTTTGGACTTATAGAAGCTGAAAAAATAAAGGAAGCCCAAAAACTACTAGAAAAAGCAGAAACTTCATTTAAACTTATTTCTAATGAACCTAAGAAAGTTTTAAATCAAAGACAAGCTCGTTTAAATTTATTAAAAGCACAGATTAATTTTGAATTGGTTAATGTAGACTTAGCAGAACAGAGTTTAGAATGGATCTTCAGTCAAGAACTCCCTAAATCTTTCGAAATTGTCTGGGCCTATTCATTAAAAGGTCGAATTGAATTTTATTTAAAAAGAAATTCGGAAATTTCATTAAATTATTTCAAGAAAGCATTATCAATTGCCAAAGAAATTAAATTTAACCATTATTGGTTTCTCGAGTGTCATGGTTTTTCTGGTATTATATATCATTCTATTGGAGATTTAGATAATTGTTTAAAACATTATCTGAAAGGTTTAGAAAAAATGAAAGGGTTTCAAAGCATTTATTTAGATGCAGCTTACTTAAATAACGTCGGATTAGTATATTGTGAGAAAGGTGAATATGACCTAGCTTTGAAAACTTTGAAGGAAAGTTTATTATTCAGTGAAAAAAAACAATCTACAGGAATAGCAATTCCACTTAATAGTTTAATAGAAGTAGCTCTTATAAAGGGTGATGTTGAACTTGCGAAAAAATATTTTCATCGTTTGGAAAATTTATATAACCAAAAAAAAGAAGAACCTATCGAACTAATTTACATTATCTCTAAAGCTTTAATATTAAAAACAAGTTTGCGAATCCGAGATAAAGCAAAAGCTGAAGAATTATTTAAACAAGTTATTGGAACTAAAACCTTATATTTTGATATAACTATTAGCGCATATATCCATTTTTGTGATTTACTTCTCTTAGAATATCAAATAAGTAATAATGATGAGGTGCTTGATGAAATCAATCAGAATGTCACTCAATTATTAGTTATTGCTGAAAAAGCACATTCATATCTAGTTTTCTGTGAAACTTTCATATTACAAGCTAAATTGGCTTTACTGACTTTTAATATAAAAGCAGCCCGACGATTTTTAACTCAAGCACAGAAGATTGCGGAATCTTATGGCATAAAACGATTAGCAATGAAAATCTCAAATGAACATGATATTTTACTAAAAGAATTACATAAATGGGAACTCTTAAATGAATCAAACGCAAGTCTGGCGGAGCGTTTTGAATTAGCCCGATTAGATGATCAAATGACAACTATGCTGAAAAGACGATCGATAGAAGTTCCAGAGATATCAAAAGAAAACCCTGTTATGATATTAATCTTAACTGAGGGTGGTATTCTTTTATTCTCTAAAAAATTTAAGCAGGATTTTTCTTTTGATGATGATATCTTAGGAAGTTTTCTAACTGCCGTAAATTATGTAATTAGTGAGGTATTCTCTGAAGGTCTTGATAGAGCCGTTTTCGGTCAATATACACTTCTTATGGTGCCTCTTCAGCCATTTTTAATATGCTATATCTTTAAAGGAGCTTCATATTTTGCTCAACATAAGATAAAAGCTTTTGTTTCTTCAATACAGAATGATAATACTACTTGGCAATCTTTACAGAAATTTTTCCAAAAGAGTAAATCAGTTCAATTAAACGATATTCCATCTCTTGAATCTATGATAATGGAGATTTTTGTTGAGAAAAATAAGTTGTAGGTTTAAAATGAGAGTTAAAATCTATCATCCCTTACATTATATTTAAAATATTAAGTAGGCTAGTATTTTATTAAAGTAATAATCCAAACAGTTGAGTATATGTCCCATTCTGATCTAAATCAATTAACAAGAGCAGAGCAGCTTTTTGATGAAGGTAAGCTTAATAAGGCTCTTGAAATATTAAATGATCGAAACCAATTTGAGGGGCTAAGTCCTCAACAAAAAATCCATTATCAATTTCTTAAGGGCTTAATTCTGATTTATCAACAAAAAACCGAAGAAGCTATTAAGTTCGGTGAACAATTATTTAAAGAAGGCCAAAATCTTAATGAATATCTCCAATCATATGACGGGTTATTTTTTATTATTTCTGGATTATGCTTAGCCGATAAATTAGATGAAGCATCCAAAAGAATTGAAGAGGCTGAAGATCTGTTAAAGAAGATTTCTGATTTACCTAAAAAAATTTTCACTGTTAGAGAAGTTCGGTTAAACTTGTTAAAAGCATGGAGTAATATGCATTTAGGTAATATAGATTTAGCAGAAAAATGCTTAAAATGGGTCTTTGGATTAGAAAAAGAACTTGAGAATACTATGGAATTAGTTTGGGCTCATTCTTTAATGGTACAAATGATGCTTTGGGTAAAACGTAGACCTGATCTTGCTATGGAATACAACAAAAAATCATTATCACACGCAAAGAAAATTAAATTTAACCACTATTGGATTGTTCTCTATCATGGGTATCAGGGGGTAATATATCAAAGCATTGGAGAGCTAGATAATAGCGTGAAGCATTATTTGACTTGTAAAAAATTAATTAAAGAATTACAAAGTGATTTTCTATGTGCACTTTTATTTAATAATATCGGGAATGTCTATTGTGAAAAAGGAGAATATGACGCTGCTTTGAAATATTTGGAACAAAGTTTATTACTCCATAAAGCCCAATATAAAGCGTTTCACCCAGGTTATGTTGATAGTATAATCTCTGTAGCTCTTAAAAAGGGTGATATTGAATATGCTCAGAAATATTTCCAGATTTTGGAAAATATATATAATCAAACGAAAGACAGCCATGTTGAATTACTTTACAAATACAATAAAGCTTTAATGTTGAAAAACAGTTCTCGAATCCGAGACAAAGCTAAAGCTGAGAAATTATTAGAACAAGTCATCAATAAAGGACGTTTTGATTTTCTTCAATTAAGTGACGCTTATATTCATCTTTGTGACTTACTCCTTGGGGAATATCGTACTTATAATAATGATGAAGTTCTTGAAGAACTTAATCATAATATTGCTCAATTATTAACCATTGCTGAAAAATCACATTCTTATCGTGTATTCTGTGAAACTTTCGTATTACAAGCTAAATTAGCATTATTAACTTTAGATGTGAAAGTAGCACGAAGATATTTAACTCAAGCCCAGAAAATAGCGGAATCTTATGGCATAAAACGATTAGCAATGAAGATTTCAAATGAACATGATAATTTACTAAAAGAATTACATAAATGGGAAATCTTGAGTGAATCAAATGCAAGTCTGACGGAGCGTATTGAATTAGCCCGATTAGATGATCAGATGACAACTATGCTGAAAAAACGATCGATAGAAGTTCCAGAGATATCAAAAGAAAACCCTATTATGATATTAATTTTAACAGAGGGTGGTAGTCTTTTATTCTCTAAAAAATTTATAGAGGATTTTTCTTTTGATGATGATATTTTAGGAGGCTTTCTAACTACCGTAAATTATATAATTAGTGAAGTATTTTCTGAAGGTCTTGATAGAGCTGTTTTCGGTCAATACACTCTTCTTATGATGCCTGTTCAACCATTTTTAGTATGTTATATCTTTAAGGGGGCTTCATATTATGCTTACCACAAGATTAAAAATTTTCTTGATTCTATACAAAATGATGATCTTATTTGGCAATCTTTACATAATTTTTTCCAAAAGAGCAAATTAGTTCAACTCAACGATATTCCAACCCTCGAATCATTGATAAGAGAGATCTTTGTTGAGACACAAAATTAGTAGAAGTTTACTTTTCAATCATTCCCATTCACCAAAATTTTATATTAAACTAAAGCTAATCTTTCATTAAAAAAATTATATTTTCATTAAGAAACAGAAATCTAATGAAAAATTCTGAGGAATTTCGATTTAAAATAGTAGTAGTTGGAGATGGAGCAGTAGGTAAAACATCATTAATTAAGAAATTCACTAAAGGGACTTTTGAAAGGGATTATGTAAAAACTATTGGTGCTCAGTTTTCAAAATATAACAAAAAATTTAATGGAGATATGATTAGATTATTATTCTGGGATATAGCAGGTCAAGATGATTTCAATTTTCTACATCACCTGTTTTATAAAGAGAGTAAAGCAGCAATTATCGTATATAGTCTTGAAGAGAATGAACTCGGCCAGAATAGCTTTACACATATAAAGAACTGGTATGAAGTACTAGTAAAAAATTGTGGAAATATTCCCATAGTGTTATTTGCTAATAAACTTGACTTAGTAGAAGAAAGAACTCTTAATACTGCAGAAATCCAAAAACTTGCTGAGGAATTTAATTTTTTAAATTTCTTTTTAACATCAGCAAAGACAGGGCAAGGAGTTATTGAAGCGTTTAACGCGATTATAGAGCGATTATATTTAAAATTTAAAGACTTTAAATGAAGTTTATGGCCATATTTCTTTTTAACCTAAAATTAGGATTCTTATTTTCCTCTTAATTGATAAAAAAATTCTTGGCTTTTTTAAATCTATTTTTAAATTATCAGTTAAATACAAATTGCGTTGATTTATTAGTGATTGTTGATCATTGTGAAAAAACAATAAGTATAAAAATAGTATATTTTGGACCCGCT
>JBHLNW010000120.1:0-9839 GCA_048941185.1 Promethearchaeota archaeon | reverse complement strand
CTTCTTTTTCTTTTATCAGATCCTCTTTTGAAAAATAATCTAATTCAAAATGCTCTTTTTCCTCTAATTTTTTTACTTCTTGAGGTTTTGATTTTATTTCAGCATTTCCTTGTAGTTCTGTTGGATTCGTCTTTGTATTGACTTTTATTTCTGGTTTAGATTCTTCTTTTAAATCATTATTGTTATCATCAGTCATATTGATTCCTCACATCTCGATAATTAATATTTATGAACAGTAAATATATAATTTAAAATCGACAATCAGATTTATTCTTTATGATATATAGATCATTATAAATAAAATTTAATTATTACGCATAATTAATATTTAATTAGCAAAAATAAATTTACAATTTAAAATAATTAAATTATTAAATTCTAGAAAACCATTGAAAATTAATATTTTTAATACAAATTAATCCAATAAAATAAGTTGATATAACTATGAGTGAAGAAAAAACTGAAAAACCCAAACGAAAAGAGAAAATCATCGGTATAGACCTAGGGACTTCCAATAGTGCTTGCGCAGTTTTAACTGGAACTGGTAAACCAGAGATAGTACCAGCGGCAGAAGGTAGAACCCTCGGAGGAAAGGCATTCCCTTCATATGTGGCTTTTGATGAGAGCGGTCGTAAAATTGTAGGTGAGCCTGCTCGAAGACAAGCAGTTTCGAATCCAGATGGAACAGTAACTGCTATTAAGAGGAAAATGGGCACCTCTTATAAAGCAAAATTGAAGGTTGGAGATAAAATGCAAGAGTTTTCTCCTGAAGAAATAAGCGCAATGATATTGAAAAAAATTAAAACTGATGCATCTGCATATTTAGGAGAAGAAGTCAAAAAAGCAGTAATAACTGTTCCTGCGTACTTTAACGATGCTCAGCGTACAGCTACTAAAAATGCTGGTGAAATTGCTGGTCTTGAAGTAGTGCGAATGATTAATGAGCCTACAGCTGCTTGTTTGGCTTATGGCTTAGATAAGGATACTAAAGATAAATTGTTGAAAATCTGCGTTTTAGACCTTGGCGGTGGTACTTTCGATATAACAATTATGGAATATGGAGAGGGTGTCGTTGAGGTTCTTTCCACAGCGGGAGATACTCAATTGGGCGGAACAGATATGGATAATCAAATAATAGAGTGGGTAACTGAAGAATTCAAAAAGAAAGAAGGAATTGATTTGAAAGGAGATAGTAAAGCGTGGATCAGAATCAAAGACGCCGGAGAAAAAGCCAAAATAGAATTATCTACAACTTTATCTACTACAATCAATTTACCATATATTTCACAAAAAGCAGGAAATCCTGTTCATTTAACTATGGAACTCACAAGAGCAAAATTAGAACAATTAATAGAACCAACTCTTAGACGACTTGATCCAATTATGCAAAGAGCTGTCTCAGATGCGAAATTATCAGCTATTAACATTGATAAAGTCATATTGGTTGGAGGTCCTACTAGGATGCCTTCTGTTCAGCAACGATTCAAGAAATTCTTTGGTGGAAAAGAACCTGAACATTCAGTTGACCCTATGGAATGTGTAGCAATAGGAGCAGCAATACAAGGTGGTGTTATTGCTGGAGATGTTGAAGATTTATTACTCCTCGATGTAACTCCATTGTCTTTAGGCGTTGAAACATTAGGTGGCGTATTTACGAAATTAATTGAACGAAATAGCACAATTCCTACTGAAAAAGGTCAAGTATTTAGTACAGCTGCAGATAATCAGCCAGCTGTTACAATAAATGTGCTACAAGGAGAGAGAGCAATGGCAAAAGATAATATTTCTTTAGGAATGTTCCATTTAACAGGTATTCCTCCTGCTCCTCGAGGTATTCCACAAATAGAAGTTAAATTTTCAATCGATGCCGATGGTATAGTGCATGTTACCGCAAAAGATTTAGGAACAGGAAAAGAAACAGGAATAACTGTTACAGGCGCCCAAGGGTTAACACCAGAAGAAATTAAAGAAAAGGTTCAGACTGCTGAGCAATTTGAAGAAGAAGATAAGAAAATTAGGGAATTAGTCGAAGCTAAAAATAATGCTGATTCAATGATTTATCAGACCCGAAAGTTAATGGAAGATAATAAAGATAAAATTCAAGAAAATGAAAAGAGCCAAATTGAAGCTGCTATAGCATCATTAGAGGAAGATATAAAGACTGATGATGTTAATAGAATTAAAATGGGTATAGAAAATCTACAGAAATCCATGTATAGCTTTTCTCAGAGAATTTATCAAGCCCAAACTCAAGACCAAGTTTATCAACAAGCAGCTGAACAAGCTCAACGCGCAGCAAGTGGTATGGATGGCGCTCCTCCAGGTGGAATGGGTGGAGTTCCTCCAGGTGGAATGGGTGAAACTGGTGCTGGTGGAGCCACATATAAAAAGGAGAAAGGTAAGGAAGAAGACAAGAAAAAAAAAGTAGTAGACGTCGATTGGGACGAGGATTAAATCCAATTTTTTATTTATTTCCTATGTTTTTTATTTATTTTTAAATCACCTAAATTGGATTCATATTATTTAAATCCAAAAATTTGGCAATTAATGATTACGTAACAACTATATAATTTATTTTTATACAATTATCTGTTGGGAGAATATTAGCAATAAACCACACTTCATGAGGAGTGCTCATATAATAAATAGGGCAAAATTTTTAGTAAAATTTCATTTCAATTAAGTAGCGTTTATATTTATTAAGGTTCCAGAAAATAATTTAGATAAAACCCGTCTACCTAAAAAATTAAATTTTAGAAACAATTTTAATTACTTGAGTTTTAAACATATTTCATTAACTAAAGGACTAAAGAATCATGAGCTCTAAAAAGCGAGACTACTATGAAGTACTTGGTGTGAGTAAAGATGCCAGTTTAAATGATATTAAACTTGCATATCGGCGATTAGCCAGAAAACTCCATCCAGATTTAAACAAAACGGATCCTCAAGCAAAAGAAAAATTTATCGAACTTCAAGAGGCTTATGAAGTATTAAGCGATCCAGATAAAAGGCAAAACTATGACAGGTTTGGATTTAGTGGAGTACATGTTGACATGAGCGACTTTTTTAGGGGCGGAATTCCTGGAATTGATGAATTACTGAGAAGTATTTTTGGTGGTTTTAGTCCATTTGGTGGATTCGATGATTTCGGTTTTGGAGGATTTGGATCAAGATCAAGAAGTAGGTCTGCTGCTCCAAGGAGAGAAGTCGGCCAAGATTTAGAAGATCTCATTGAAATAACCTTTCAAGAAGCAATGTTTGGAGTGAAAAAGGATATCCCTATAGAAAGGTATACCCCATGTGATGATTGCGAGGGAACGGGAGCAGAAGACCCTAATAGTGTTAAAGATTGTCCAGAGTGTCAAGGAACAGGAAGAATAAGGAAAATGTCACAATCTGGTTTCGGTACTATTATACGTGAAACAGGGTGCGATAGATGCAATGGTATGGGAAGGATAATTGAGAAAGCATGCAAAACATGTGGAGGAAGAAAAGTAGTTCCTGAAATAAAAACAATTCATGTTAATATTCCTGCAGGTGTTGAAGATGGTGTTCATTTGAAAGTTCAGGGTGCTGGACATGTACCATCTATTAATGCTATTCCAGGAGATCTCTATTTGGGAATTCGAATAACAGACAATGATAAATTTATTCGACGTGGTAATGATCTTTATACACCTGTTGATGTAGATATAGTAACTGCAACAGTTGGTGGCAAAATAAGTGTTCCAACCTTAGACTATAAAGAGGAAAAATTAACTGAAAAAGAACTTACAATTCCCCCAGGAACACAACCAGGGACTGAATTTCGAATAAAAAATAGAGGGGTTTCATATCTGCGCGGAAGAGGAAAAGGAGATCAATATGTAATTGTTAATATTGAAATCCCAAGAAAAATTTCAGAAAAACAAAAAGAATTATTATTAAAATTTCGAGAGTTAAATGAGTAGATTACTTGTTTTAATTTAAAAAATAATAAGATTTTATTGAAAAGATATTATTTTTGTAAGTGAGAATTCAACCAATTTATTACATCTCTAAAAACTTCTTCACGATTTATTTCATTAAAGATTTCGTGTCTAGCATCTTCATAGAATTTGTATGTGACATCTTTCATTCCATTTTTTTTGTAGCGATCGACAATACCTTGTACATATTTTGTTTTGTTGCCTATTGGACATAATGCCCCTGAAATGAAGTAAACAGGTAAATCTATTGGTATTTTTGCTTCATTTTTTGGGTCGTACATTTTCTCAAATCCATAAAGAAATTCTAACCAAAGTCTTGCTGGGGAAATAAATCCACACCAGGGGTCATCAATGTATTTTTGAACTTCCTCTTTATCTCTACTAAGCCATTCGAAACCAGTAGCACCCTCATCTTTATCCCAATCACGATTATTTGTTTTAAAATTCATATCATACATTTTTTGGCTTGGTTCAGTGGGGCCAAGCTTTTTCATTTCGCTTTTAAGAAGAATTTTTCCTGCTTTAACAACTAAAGATCGTACTTTACCATTAGTACCACTTAATATACAACCTTTAATTTCATTTCCCCAATCTTGAATATAATCTTGTGCAAGCATTGCCCCCCAAGAATGTCCTATTAAGAATAAGGGCAAGTTGGGATTTTCTTTCGTTATAATGGTTGACAACTTATGAATTCCATTTACGACACCTCTCCATCCACTTGGACCTAATACACCCGCATGTCCTTCTAAAGTGGCTTCTGTCAAATCACCAGCAGTTAATCCATGACCGGGATGATCATTTGCATAGCATATATATCCTTCTTTACATAACACTTCTGCTACTCTTGTATATCTCTTTGCATGTTCTGCTAATCCATGAAGTATTTGAACCGCAGCTTTAGGAACTGTTTCTGGTTCCCATTTATATACAAAAATATCAATATCATCTTGATCTTTAAATGTAAACGTAGAACTTTTCATGATTTCATCTTCAATTCTATTTTTTTAAACAATAATTAATTAATTATTTTATAATTTCAAATAAATTGTTACCATAATTAAAGCTTTATTTTAACAGACACATGGATGAAAAAATCCTTATTAACGGTCCACCTAGGTGTGGTAAAAGTACTCTGATATCTAGATTAATCAAATATTATAGTGTTGAAAAAAGTTATAAGGTCTATGGGTTTTTAACTCCTGAGGTTAGAGAAAAAGGTAATAGAATTGGCTTCGATATTGTGGATATCGCTTCTGGGAAAAGATCTCAATTAGCAAGAGTAGGAGATTTCAAAATGAAATACCGAGTTGGAAAATACAATGTTTTTGTTGAAAAATTCGAGAATTACCTTAAAAATGCCTTAGATCTTGAGAAAAAGTCAATAGATTTGATAATTATTGATGAGATAGGAAAAATGGAACTCTTCTCTTCAAAGTTTCAAGATTTTATAAAAAAGATATTTTCTTCCCATACATCAATATTAGCGACAATTGGACTGAAATTGAATCATCCTCTAAAAAATTATCTTTTAAATCTTTCTTCTATTCAAGTTTTGAACCTAGATAGACAAAATTATCAATCAATATTTGAAAAAGTAATATCTTTAATTTCCTAATTTGAATTATAAAAGTGAATTTGAATTTTTTTTCCCAAAAATTTAAATTCAGATTTTTTTTATCATAATAAAGATCACCCAATGATTGATTTATAAAGACTCTTAAGCTTTATCTACAAATTAGTGATTATAGTGAAATGGAAATGTGATAAATGCGGTCATGAATTTGAATTAAACGATTTTCCCGATGATAACGATTTCAAATGTCCCGGTTGTGGAGATACTGACTGTACTTTCACCTTATTAGAATAACCAATCTTTTTTAATATGTTCTTTTATCTATATCGATCAACTCTTAAAGAGTGCTTTAGATATTTAAAAGCAGTAAAATTTTTGTCTAGATCGAATTAATTCATTAGAGGGTTATTCCTTTCATATTTTGTCCGCTTAGGATGTCTATTTTACTAATATGTGAAAATTTATAAGTTTGAAACTAGGTTAATTTGATATGGGAATTAATAAAAATTATAAACGGGGGATATTTTTATTAATTTTACTTCTTACTGTTATCTCTGGAACTACATTAATTCAAAATATATCTAAGGATAATCCAATTGATGAAAGGACGCTTTCAACGAGTGCGCCAGAAGATTTTTATGAAACAAATAACAATGCTACTAACGCTTACGACCTTAGTATATTTGAACTAAAATGGCTAAGCTTGATCAATGGTCCGGGAGCTCAATGGGACGATGATTGGTATAAAATCATGATAAGCCCTGGAGAGGAAAGGTTAATAGTAAAACTTATTTTCAAGCATATTGAAGGTGATATTGATCTTGAAATTTATAATAGTACTCTCAGTGTTATTTCGGGCAGTTACTCAACTGTGGATGGTGAATTCATTGATATAATTGTCCCAAGCGGAATATACTACATTAGAATATACTATGGTAATATGGGAAATAACTATGATCTCCTATGGGATGATATGAATCCTACATTAACAGATGATTTTTATGAGGATAATGATGGACCTGGTTCCAGCTATATAATTTCTGGTCATCAAGGGATGTGGTTAAGCGAAATAAATGGGCTTGGTATCCAAGGAGATGATGACTGGTACGAGATCTTTATAAATTCAGGTTATGAACGTTTAATTGTAGATTGTATTTTCTCCAATGGTTCTGGAAATATCGATATGGATATCTATAATGGTAGTTATGTCATGGTTGGAAACAGTTGGTCAGGCAATAATCGTGAATATGTTGATTTTATTGTTCCTTCAAGTGGTATGTACTATATTAGACTCCACTATGGCAATGGGAACAATACGTATGATTTGAGGTGGGATAGTCTTGTTCCTGGTTCTATGGATGATGCATATGAAGAGAATGATGACTTTTGGAGTGCTTGGGTTTTAGATCCAAATTACTACTCTAATTTAAGAATTATTAATTTTGATGAAGATTGGTTTGCTGTATATCTAAATCCTGGTGATATTTTCAATGTTTATATCTACTTTAATCATAATGATGGCGATTTACAGCTAGAACTTTATGATCCAGATTATAACTATGAAATGGGATCCTACCTGAGTAGTAGTACTAATCATGAAGAAAAAATCACTTTTACAATAGATCAGTCAGGAGAATGGCGAATTCGAATATTTCATAATACTGGAGGTTCTGAAGTTAATTATGATTTAGACATTTGGATAAATATGGTGGAAACTGATGATTGGATGGAGGAAAACGATGATTTTTGGAGTTCACGGTGGGTTAATCCAGGATATTATGGTGGTTTGAAAATAGTGGATTATGATGAAGATTGGTTTCACCTTTATCTAAATCCTGGGGATGTGATCGAAGTATATATCAGAAATTTTGATCATAGCATAGGAGATTTGGAATTAGAACTCTATAGTCCTTCTTTTGAGTGGAAAGTTGGGTCTTATTCAAGTGTAAATCAAGAATATGTCAAATTTAACCTTAGAACTCAAGATGAGTCAGGAGATTGGAGGATTAGAGTATATCGTGTATCTGGTGACTCATTTGTTGACGTTAATTATGATTTAGAGATTATGGTACAAAGAGGAAGAGAAGACCCTTATGAATGGAATGATTATCCTGAGGAAGCCTTTTTCCTTGCTAACAATGAACAAAAATGGTTAAGTGAGATCCATGGTATGGCTGTTCAAGGATCTGAAGATTGGTATGCTATTTTTATAACTCCAGGATACCAGCATTTAGTGGTTAATGTCTTATTTAATCATTCTGAGGGGAACATTGATATTGAACTCTATCAGGTCTGGGATAAGTATAATACAATCCTAATAAATGGGAATAGCAGTTGGGATGATAACGAACATTTAGAGGTTTATGACCTAATACCTGGCCCTTACGTCATCCGAATTTATGGATATTCTTGGGGAAATGAATATGATTTATGGTGGGATGATCTTAGATCTGACTTTAGATCGGAGGATAACTATGAGGAAAATGATATTGCTTTGACGGCTTACGATTTATCGTATGAAATTGAATATTGGGACGATCATGGTATTTGGGGTAGGTGGTTAAGGCACATTGATGATATTGGTATACAAAGTGATAACGATTGGTTTAAAATCAATGTTGCACCAGGAACTGAATTTTTACAGTTGAGAGTATTTGTACTTTATGAATATTCAGAAGCGCCAATAGGGCTTGAATTGTACGACGGAGATCTTATTAAATTAACGAGTAATTTTACTGCAAGCGATAATGAATATCTGATTTATGATCTTCCATCTAACGGAACATATTACATTAGAATCTATGGTGATAACTCAGGAAGCCTTTATGATTTAAAATGGGAGCTTCGGGAAGTGGAGAATGAAATGATACCTGGTTATGACGTATTTATTTTACTCGGTGCAATATTTGGTGTTACTTCTGTTATAGCAATCAAGCGGAAAAGAAGTAAAAAGAAGCATTAACTATTTTTTTTATCAATTTTTTTTTATTTTTTCAATATTAGATTAATTTAAAGAGTTATATTCACATTATATTGAATTTTTCTTCGTTCTATTTATTTCAATTTTAAAAGTTATGAATAATTTTGACTATGTAGATTTAAAACGAGAATTAAATTATACTAAAAATATTATGACTGAATGCAATCAGGAAGACTTAAAGAGCACGTGTACTTGCACTTATGATTGTCATCGAAGAGGAAAATGTTGTGAATGCTTGCAATATCATCTCTCTATGAATCAATTACCTGGATGTGTCTTTGTTAAGATATCTAGAGATGCTGAGCGATCCTATAACAGAGATTTTGAATATTTTGCCAAATTAGTATTGAAAAGATAAAATTGTACAAAATGAAATAGAAGGTTAAGAAATGACCGAATTTAAAGCACGATTTAAAGAAGAAAATATCGATTATATTCAGTTTCACTTTACAACAATTTTAGGGGATTTTAAAGCAGTTGAGTTTCCCGTTAAAATATGGGATGAGATGAAAGATGGTACTGGGATTGATGGTTCAAGTTCAGGATTTCTCACAACTGAACAGAGTGACATGCGTATTGTCCCAGATTTGAATACATATAATAGACTACCTTGGAATCCAAGAATAGGAAGTTTTATTTGTGATTTAACTGATAATAAAGGTATATCATATCCATCGTGCCCTCGAGGTGTGTTGAAAAAAATAATTTCTAAAGCTAAATCCTTGGGATATGATTGTCGAACAAGACCAGAACTAGAATGGTATTTTATCACGAAAGATTTAAAAGCCGGAGATAAAGGAACATATATGGACATGTTCCCTAAGGATAAATTCCAAGAATTACGTCGTCAGATTACTGATGATATGATAGATATGAATATTGGCGTTAAAACTATACATCATGAGGTCGGTTTAGGGCAACAAGAAGTTGAATTCATAGAAGATCATGCATTGCGTCAAGCTGATAATGTACAGACTGCAAAACTGATAACTAAAGTCAGAGCATTTTATAAAGACTTAATTAGTACTTATATGCCCAAACCTTTTGAGCATCTAGCTGGAAATGGATTACATATTCATCAATATCTTTCAAAAAATGGGGAAAATGCATTTTCGGATAAAGAAAAAGGAATAAGTGATACTCTCAGATACTATATAGGAGGAATCCAACAACATATAAATGCAATTTCGGCGATTTTAAATCCTACTACAAATTCTTATAAACGGTTAATACCTCATCATGAAGCACCTGTGTATGTATCTTGGGGAATTGGAAATAGAACAGCATTATTACGTGTCCCAGGTTATGAAAATTC
>JBHLNW010000119.1:0-9875 GCA_048941185.1 Promethearchaeota archaeon | reverse complement strand
CAACGAAATCTAATTTTAATAAATCAAATTTAAGGTGATTATTATAACTATATTATTTTCGAGACTTTGGTTTCCAGCTGATCAATCAAATAAAATTGCGAAAAGATATATTGATTGGTTAAAAGATAATCCGCCTGATAAAACAATTGAGACGAATGTTCGCATAGGGTTTTTAACAAATGATGATGGAAATATTCTAGCGGTAAGTATGGCCGATGTAGTAAAAGGAAAAGAAAAAGAAGCTTTGTTTAATGCTACTAAACAGAATGTATTCTTGGCTGCAGGTGTTGAAAATTTAAAATACAAAATAGAAATAATTCTAGACTTTCAGGAAGGATATAAGATTTTAAATATGACTGCACCAGAAGTATAATAAAATGCTAAACTAATTTTTTTTTTTAATTTTTTCCAGATCCTAATCTTAATAGAACTTTCAATTGATAAAACAAAAGAATATAATTTTATCAATATTATTTTATTACAGAGAAGATACTCGAGATTTATTGAATAATATTTTAGGAAGGTTCGAAGATTTGTCTACTTTAATGCAAACTGCGAAGAATGGAAATACTACAAAAGAAATGGGGATAGTCGCCAAGAATGAGCAAGTTGAAATTGATTTCATAAGACGAGGAATAGAAAAAGGAAGAATAATTATCCCTAAATCGAATAGAAGAGAGTTGGATACACCAATTGGTATTGGAAAGGGATTATTAGTAAAGATTAATGCGAATGTAGGTTCCTCTAAAACTATATGCAATATCAATAATGAATTAGAAAAAGCGAAAATTGCTGTAAAATTTGGTGCAGACACTGTCATGGATTTAAGTACTGGTATCACAGAATCAGATGTTCAAACTATAAGAAAACAGATACTTAATGAACTTAAAGTTCCTATAGGAACTGTTCCTATTTATCAATCAGCTTTAAGGGCAATAGAAACTAAAGGAGCTATTATTCACATGGATGAAGACGATATGTTCAATGTTGTAGAAAAACAAGCAAAAGAGGGAGTAGATTTCTTTACCATCCATGTTGGAGTAAAAAAAGAAATTGTAGACTATTTAGTTGATCACCCACGTACAATGGGAGTAGTCTCTAGAGGTGGAACATTTTTAGCTTCTTGGATCCTAGAAAACGAAATGGAAAATCCTTTTAATAGTAGATATGATTATTTACTTGAAATGGCTCAAGAATATGATTTTACGTTATCATTAGGAGATGGATTTAGACCGGGATGCATTTTTGATTCTACTGATTATGCCCAAATACAAGAATTGATAGAAATTTCGAAACTAGTAAAAAGAGCATGGGCGAAGAACGTTCAAGTAATGGTTGAAGGTCCTGGTCATATTCCTGCTCATGAAATCGAGCAAAATATTAAAATTCAAAAATCTCTATGTGAAGAGGCTCCATTTTATGTATTAGGGCCATTAGTAACTGATATTGCTCCTGGATATGACGAAATCGTAAGTGCTATTGGTGGAACTATGGCTGGTTTAGCTGGAGCTGATTATTTATGCTATGTAACACCCTCAGAACATTTAGGACTTCCTACAAAAGAAGAAGTTAAAAGGGGTGTTATTGCATCAAAAATAGCGGCTCATGCTGTCAATATTGCTAAATATGGAAAAAGGGTATCATCCTGGGATTATAATATGGATATTGCTAGAAAAAATTTAGATTGGGAGGGAATGATTAAACATTCTATCGATCCTGATCTAGCGAGAGAAGTTCACTATAGAAATGGAACTGCTATTGATAATGAAGTTTGTAGTATGTGTGGAGAATTCTGTGCTATCAAACTTTTAAAAGATACACTAGAAAGTAAGAAAAAGTTAAAAAAATAAATTTTTATATTAATTTAATCCTAAAGCATTAGGACACACTTTACGACATAAATTACATCTTTTTAGAGTATATCCTTTTTCTGTTTTATAAATAGAATGTCGCCTACAAGCCTTTTGGTTGACTGTAATTCCGTCTAAGGCTCCTTGAGGACAAGAATCAAGACAAATTTGACAATCTGCCATACATCCTTCATAATCGACTATATTATCTCCTTCTAAATCAACATTTACCAATACTGCTCCAAGTTGGATCATATTCCCATATTTTTCATTAATTAATAATGTGTTTTTTCCTAAAACACCTAATCCCGCAAGATAACCTGCATGCCTTAATGATAAAATAGCCCTTCCATACATTCTTTCTGGCTCCCAATGTTCATAAGGATCATCAGAAGGAATAGGAACGCATCCTATGTCTAAATCTTCAAACATTCTCACAATTTTCATTGATAAGGTATCCACTTCATTAATAACTACTGAACCAAAATGGGAATAAGGTACTATATTATTTGCAGAAAGTGGTGATTGAGGGACTCTTATAGCAAATGCAATTACTGTTTTACATTCTTTATATATATCGAGAGGGTGAAATCCCTTAGGTGCCGCGTTAAATCTAATAACAGGTGCAAATCCACATATATATGCTCCTAAATCTTTAATTCTTTCCTTAATACTTTGAGAATCTACCATGATACATAATAGGTGATTTCAGTGTCTAATAAAAATACAGATTACTTAATCCTATTCATTAAGATATTACATCAAGTAAAAAATTTTTGATAAAAGTTTTATTGTAAACATTAATAGGAAGAAACTGTTATAATTAATTGAGAAAATTTTATTTAGCTTAGAAGAACCATTAGAAAGTAAAAAGAAATCAAGTTAGATCTTTTGTATATCATGAAAAAAGTTTTAACCATAGCAGGATCAGATTCAGGTGGCGGTGCAGGGATTCAAGCAGATTTAAAAACTTTTTCTGCACTCGGAATTTTTGGAATGAGTGCAATAACCGCACTTACAGCTCAAAATACCATAGGAGTTCAAGGAATTTTTGAAATCGATCCTGAATTTGTCGGTAAGCAAATCGATTCAGTAATGAATGATATAGGAGCTGATGCTTGGAAAACAGGAATGCTTTCCAATGCAGAGATTATACAAATAGTAGCAGATCGAGCATCTTTTTATAATATTGAACTCCTAATTGTTGATCCTGTAATGGTAGCAAAAAGTGGTCATTCATTATTAAATTCTAAGGCAAATTCTACTCTTATCTTAAAACTTATCCCGATCGCTTATTTGATTACTCCAAATCTTCATGAAGCCCAAATTTTAACGGACATGGAAATTAATAATAAAAATGATGTTCAAGAATCTGCAATTAAAATCTTTGAGATGGGTGCTAAAAACGTGGTTATAAAAGGAGGACATTTACATGAGGTTAATGAATCAATAGACACTCTTTACGATGGAAGAAAATTTATAGAATTTCGTTCTCCCCGAATTAAAACTAATAATACACATGGAACAGGATGTACATTTGCTTCTGCGATTGCAGCTGAGTTAGCTAAGGGAAAGGATGTTAAAAATGCAGTACACATTGCTAAAGCATATTTGACTACTGCCATTCAAAGAGCAGATAATCTTCTTATCGGTAAAGGGTATGGTCCAACAGATCATTCACAAGGTAATGAAGTAAAACCTAATCTTGAAAATGTTAGAGTAAGAGAAATCTAAACTTTTTTCTTCTTAATCAATTTAATAATTTGCTCAAGTTTCTTTATTATATCATTAGAGTTTTTACCAAATAATCTCATCATTGGTTCTTTCCCTATTGCACCCTTGTCCCAAATTAAATCAGGAATTTTCCCTTTTTTCTTTACACTCTCATTTATTAGCCATCGCATCGTTGAATATTCTTTTCTCTTCATATCCTCTGGTTGTTCTTCTCTAATGATTTCTTGTAGATCTAAATTTGTATTTTTTTTAATTGATTGAATCAATTCAGGTATATATTTTAAATTTATAACAAAATTAATTGAACTGTCAAATTTTTTAGCAGTGAGAATTAGTCTAGCAGTATGATCAGATACTCCAAATTTAATTTCACCTGAAGCTTTTGGGAAACCATTTATGATTGTAATACGACCCTCAATTCCCGCTATATCATTTTTGTTTTTTGCGTTAGAAAGGGAACCAGAAATATTCATTCTTACTTCCGGTATTAATCTACTAAATTCTTTATCTTTAGATATTATACTATATATTTCACTAATTTGGTTAATCACATGCTGTTTTTCTTCGGAGATTTGCATCATTATATTTCAAAGTATTATAATAGTTTAAAGAACATTAAATTTATTTACTTTCTTTAATTCGATCATAAGCCCACTGTGCTTTATCGCGCAACCCTATTTTCTCATATGCTTGACCTAATAAGAGAAATCCATCTGGATAATTAAACCTTATTTTAACTAGTTTAAATAAAAAGTTTATAGCTAAATCGTATCGTCCTTTTAGAAAATTAGCTTTACCTAATAAAAAGAGAACATTCAAATTATTATCATCAATTGCACTTTCACTATATGAATCCATAAGTTTGTCAATCGCTTCATTATATTCTTCTTTTTCCATTAAATCTTCAACACTTTCAATGAATTTTAAGAAAACTACTTTATTTACAATTTCTTGCACTTTTTTCATTGATTCTTCACGTAATTCCTGATCTAAGGCATCCTGCTTTTCTTTTTCTTTTTGCTCCTTATAATCTTTGAATTGATCAATTAAAATTTGAGGATATGGTTCATTACACAATGGACAATTTTGTGAATGCATTAACCATTCAGCTAGACAGGTTTTGTGGACAAGATGTAAATTTTTACACCCTTTAAAAGAATCTGTGTTTTCATTTATATTTAAATGGCAAATTATACAAGAGGGCATCTTATATTATCCTCATTTTTTGAAAGTTTCAGCACTTTTCATTTAATATAATAAATTAAAAATACTAACTATTTTTAAGAATATCGATGTCGAAACTTCCCTAAAAATAATATATAAAAATACATATTTTTATTATTAGGGTATATACAATTTTACGCAAATATAGTCTATTAATGGTAGAAAATCTCATGTCAATAAATCGAAAAGAACTTTTCACTGAATTGTTCAACCAATTCTTAGAAATTAATACAGATGTGGAAGCAGTTATCGTAAGTGATAAGCAAGGTTTGGTAATTGCTGGTGAAAAAAAAAGCGAAGTAGATATGGAAATTGTTTCCGTATTAACATCCATCATAAATCCTATTATTGAAAGAATTCGCGACGAATTCATGTTCAAGAAATTTGGTACAGCAAGTTTTGACACAGAATTCTATAGGTTATTGTTTATTTCATTAGACGAGCAAAGAACTCTGAGTGTTGTTTTAAATAATTTAGCCTCGGTAGATAAAGCGTCTCCATATGCTTATCTACTTGCTGAAAAGTCTGTCCAAATTCTTAATGCGGTAGAAGGTGACACTATCCAGTTAAAAATCCCAAACTTTGAATATGAAACAGATGAAACAGTTTATTCTGAAAGAGTAAAAAACCAGATATATCAAATGCGATTAGATCAAGGTGGACTTTACCGTTTCAAATTTGTGATTATCGGGAATCATGAAGTAGGGAAAACAAGTCTTGTTCGGAGATTTGTAGAAAATAAGTTCTCGCATGATTATCGTGCAACTATAGGATTGAATATATTATCGCATTCCATTGAATTTTTCGGAAATAATATTGTTTATTCGTTATGGGACGTAGGAGCCCAAATGTATTTTAAACGATTTCGCCAAACATATTATTTAGGTACACAAGCAGCATTTATTGTTTTTGATCTTACAAATAGAAAATCTTTTGAAAGTGTTAATGAATGGTTTAAAGAATTAGAGGATTTTATAGGTGGCCGAGACATACCAATTATTATTATTGGAAATAAGACAGACCTTAAAGATCAAAGAGCGATAAGTTATGATGAGGGAGTTAAATTAGTGAATCAATTGTACGATAAACCTAATATCAAAATATCTTATATTGAAACTAGTGCTTTATCAGGAGAGAATGTAGAAGATGCTTTTACTTTAATTGCTTATCATTATATTTCGAAAAGTAAGGAGGATGAAGAAGAACGAGTAAAAGAAGATTTGGTGGAGGAACTTAGCTCAATTTTAAAAGAAAAAAAAGTTATAGGAGAAAGGCTACAATCCCTATTAACATTAACTATTATTTCTGAAAATGAATTCTGGAGTCCTGGTTTACAAATTCTTTCTGAAATTAATGATTTAAGCAATTGTGAAAAAATAAAAGACGAAAGAGAAGAAAAGATATATAAGTTTACAAATGGAGTAATTTTAAAGAATTATCTTTACCACAATTTTGAAGTTTCTGATTCTGATGGAGTATTTTGCATTTTTGACGCTCGAGATAAGGATCATATAGATCCAAGTTGGAAAGACGTAGTTGTAAACATCATAAACGACATTCAAAAGAATAAGGTTGTATTAATTGGAATTCGTGTCTCAGATAGAAGCGATTGGTCTTCTATTATGGAAGAATTCAATGTAAACGAATTACTTGAACAAAAAATGGTATCTCTATTATTCTTCAAACTTGGACTTGAGTATCGGTTAGAAATATATGATCAGCTAAAAGTAATGCTAAATACAATAAAGTATCTTTAATTACTAAATATTTATAGTTTTTAATCAACAATAATAAAAATTCCTGTAAAATATATTATTATAAATAAGTATCAGATCAAATTGTACTATTATTCGTGAGTAGATTATCTCGTGCCATTACAAAAAAATAAACTGTTCAAAGAATTGTTTAACAAATTCTTTGAAAGTAATAAAGAAGTAGTAGCTAGTATCATATCAGATGCAGAAGGATTAATCATTGCTGGTGAAAAGAGAAAAGATATTGATATGGAATTGGTTTCAGTTTTAACCTCAATTATCAATCCTATTTTAAGTCGTATGCGAAATGAATTTGATTTTCAAAAATTTGGAAATGCAAGTTTTGATACGGAGGATCATCGCCTTTTATTTATCTCTGTTGACGAGGAAAGAATTTTAAGTATTGTTTTAGAAAGTTATGCTTCAATAGAAAGAATGTCACCATATGGACTTTTTCTTGCTGAAAAAGCTGCACAAATTCTCACAGCCGAAGAAGGAGATTTAATTCAAGTCTCGATCCCAAACTTTGAGTATGAGGCGGGAAATATTGAAAGGTTGAAAAATCAATTGTATCAAATGAAATTAGGAATAGGTGGTGAATATCGCTTCAAATTTGTTGTCTTAGGTGATCATGAAGTAGGTAAAACCTCTATTATTAGAAGATTTGTAGAAAAAAGATACACAACTGATTATAGGGCAACCATAGGGCTCAATATTTTATCTCATGAATTTGATTTTTTCGGAAATAAAATTGGTGTTACTCTTTATGACATAGGAGCTCAGAAATTTTTCCGCCGTTTTCGTAAAGTTTATTATTTAGGAGCCCAAGCCACCTTCATTGTATTTGATCTTACAAGTCGAGAGTCTTTTGAAAACGTAAAAAGTTGGTATGAGGAATTGAAGCTTTTTACTCCTGAAGAAAATATTCCTATCGTAATAGTCGGAAATAAAACAGATTTAACTGAAGAGAGAAGTGTTTTTTATCAAGAAGGAGCAAAATTAGCCAATAACTTATCCCAAAGTGAAAATGTTAAAATTTCATATATTGAAACGAGTGCTTTAACGGGAAGCAATGTGGAAGATGCCTTTAATCTAATTTCATATCATTATGTAATGAAAAGCAAGGAAATCGAAGAAGAAAGACGGGGGGATATTCTACTTGAATTAATTAAGTCTATTTTGAAAAAGAAAATTGTTTTTACATTATCTTTAATAACTGAGAATTTACAATGGAGTCCAGGATTACAAATTATAACTAATATTACAAAATTAGGAGCAAAATCTCTCATAAGAGATTATGATGATGAAGAAGTTTATCAATTTACTAATGGTTTGATATTAAAACAACATTTATATTCTGCCATTGATGATATCTCCAGTTCTGATGGAATATTTTGTATTTTCGATACTCGAACAAAAGAAGCCGTAGACCCGACATGGAAACAACTTATAATCAAAATTATAGAAAACTCAAAAGACAATGGAGTAATTTTAATCGGAATTAGGGCTTCTGAGAGTAGTAATTGGTCCGAGATAATTGACCAATTAAACATTGATGAATTTCTTGAAAAAAAAGTAGTAGATCTCTTATTCTTTAGAATCGGGACAGATTTTAGGCTTGATATCTTCGATCAATTGAAAGTAATGCTTTCTGCTATAGACAATAAATATTGAGGAAAGGCTAAGATTGGATATAATTATAAAACCTTTAACTCCAGATTTGGTTGACGATTTTCTATTTTATTTCGACAAGGTTGCTTTTTCTGATAATCTTGATTGGGCAACGTGTTATTGCCATTTTTATCATTTCAACGGAACAAATGAACAATTTTTTAAAAGAACAGCAAAAGAGAATAGAAAATCATCAAAAGAATTAATCTTATCTGGTAAGATGAATGGTTTTTTAGCTTTTCATAATGGTAAACCTATTGGGTGGTGTAATGTTAATTCAAAGGATATTTTTGCTAAAATCCCTTATGAAGAAGAATCAGATGATAAAATTATTTCATTAATTTGTTTTATCATTGCTCCTTCATATAGAAAAAAAGGAGTCGCCGGAAAACTCTTGAGGTATGCTTATTCTGATTCAAAAGGAAAAGGTTATGACTTATTCGAAGTATATCCAAGAAAAGGTAAAGATTTATCAGATGCCCATAGTTATCGAGGTCCTATTTCATTATATACTTCCGAAGGGTTTTATCTTTATAAAGAATTTAAAGATTACTGTGTTATGCGTAAAAAACTTTGAAATAAATCCTATATTCACTTATTATATAAAACGGGCAAGTTTCTGCAATCTATTAATCTTCCTCGCTAATATTATTTACATTTATAAAAAATCTCTGATCTAAAAGCTCAGAACTATATCTGGGAGCTTTCTTCTCAGACTTCGTATTTTGTCGATCGGATGAAATTATTAACCCAAACATAGCCTATCGAAGATCTTACAAAAGTTTTAAATATTTGAAAGAAGTAATATAACATAATAAAGTTCATATTGAAAAATTTGGACTTTAAGAAAATTTAGTTAGAATTAATAGTGGAGGAATAATAAAATGGCCAAAAAAGTATTTGCTTGGTCTCCTGTTCGAAAATTGATGAAAGACAATGGTGCTGAGATGGTCGCTCGAGATGCTGTCGATGCTTTAATCGACTATTTAGAAAAGATGGCAAAAGGGATGACAAATAAAGCCCTTGAAATGACCCGACACGCCGGAAGAAAGAAACTCACTTCACAGGATATGGACTTGGCAATGAAAGTCAAATAATTAAAAAAAATAACAATTTTTCAAATTTTTTTTTTTCTCATTTTTAATAAAATTCTTTTGATTTTGTAAAGCTAATATTAAAATGATGAAGATTCATTAAGTTTTCTTAATTTGGAAATATATTTTAGGGGAAAAAGTGTGCCAATATTAGACCGATCAAAAATTCGCCCCAAAATTCTTAAAAATATAGATGAGCGCGCAAAGATTCAATTAAAAGGAACTTTGGAATACTTAAAACTTGAAGAAAATAAGGGATTCAATCCACAAACTTATTTGACAAAAATAGCGGAGGGAAATAAGAAATTCTTTGAGTTATTATCGAAAAAAGAAGAGACCATAGATAAAATGTACGGATTTTTTACAGATAAAGATATGATTTTGCTCGCAAAATTTTTCCGTTTTGTTGTAGATTACACCATAGAGAAGGAATTAGAAAAATATCCATTACCAGCAGATGTTAAAATAGAACAAATTGATGCTGATGGAGTTCCCGCTGAATGGCAAATAGTACCAGAAGCGATGGATAATAAAGTAATTTTATATTT
>JBHLNW010000118.1:0-9887 GCA_048941185.1 Promethearchaeota archaeon | reverse complement strand
ATGGGGATCATGTCCTTAGGAGCTGCCTTCTTAGCTTATTTGATAAAACCTCCAAGTCGTAAATAATTTAGTATCTTCTTTCTTTTTCTTTTTTAATCTTAGTAAAATGTGAAATTTTTAAATACATTAAATATTTGGTTAAAATTATGAAACAAGATATTCGAATCGGAGTTTTTTGCACCGCACAGAAAACTTTTGATTATTTAGCTGCTTCTAAGGTTTATGAAAAGATTCAAAAAGACTTAAAGTCAGTAGAAAATGTGGAATGGGAATTTATAGAGGATTTAGTTATAGAGATTGAAGAAGCTCAGATTGCAGCTCGTTATCTTGCTTCAAAAGAAATTGGCGGTTTAGTTTGTATAGAGAAAATTCAAGTTTTTCAAACCTTTTCAATTCGATAAAAGACATTTAATTCAATCATCTAGTTTTTTGGAATTAGGCTAATTGCCTGATTAGGACATTTTGAGACACAAATTCCACACCCAAAACATCTTGCTGGATCGAACTGTATTTTTTCATTTATCATACTTCTTGCCCCAAAATAGCACCATCCCTCACATGTCCCACAATTACTGCACTTATCTAAGTCAATCTTCGCAATAAAATCACTTTTTATCATCTGTGGAGATCCGTGTTTAAGAAATCTATTTAGAACTACGCAACAGCAAGAACAACAGTTACATATTATGTAATAAAACTGAGGATTTGGAAAGTAAATGACTTGATGAACAAGTCCTCTTTCATCACATTTTTCAAGTAAATCTTCTATTTCCCTTTTCGATACTTTCTTTAAATTGTGGGATTTATAGGGAATTTCATAAAGACTCTTACCAAAACCCAAATGAATACATGAAAACAATGGATGATCACAATTTGGTTTTTCATATTTTCTCTGGACTGATCGGCAATAGCACCAACTTATCCCCGTAACATTGGATCGCTTTAATATTTCTAAAATTTCCTGAGAGGAGATAAATTTTGAATCAAAATCAATATTTCTAGCTAAAGGAACAACTCGCCCACCCCAACGTCCTTTTAATAGATATCTGTTGACCATACCCATTGTATAGATATTAAATTTTTTATCTAATCTTCGAAAAAACTCAAGAATGTAAAACTCTGATACCCCCAATAGACTGGATAATAGTTTTCCGAAAGCAGGTATTTTTTTTAATAAAGAATCAATCCTAGATTTAAAAACTCTATTTGGAAATGATTTCAGTTTATTAGATGTCATCATATTCTAATTATCCCTATTAAAGGTATTCATAAATGGAGCATGATTCAAGGGTATATCTATATTCTACATTAAACTCATATATCCCATTTAAAAATAATGTTATCTTGTTGTATATCTTAACTAATAATATTTTAAATAATACATAATCCTTAATGTATTATAAGAAATCTTGAAATCTCTAAATGTAATTAGAAATCTAAATAGACAGAATCAGAAAGAAAAAAGTCCAAGTCTTTATACTATTGCGAAATATACTAATCGAGAACTTCTCTTAGAATCATTACTTCAATCTAAAGGTTCATATAAATCATTATTTTTGGAGAATTATAAGAAAAACCAGAGAACTTTTAAAATTAAAGTAATTGCGACAAAAATACTCTATTCTCTAGTTTTTGGGATTTTGCCTATAATATTAGTCTTAAATTATTTAGAAATAATCGAAGGTCTTGGTTCCTCTCCTCTTTCCTCACAAAATATTATTTTAACTGGAATAATATTCTTCGCTTTGTATTTTGGACTGCAATTCTTTAATTTTGTTCTTATGGGAATATTAGAGTCTAGCATGGTAATGTCAGGGATCATTTTTAGATGGTTTGAGACTCTACCGATATCTAGACATAGGTTAAAGAGATTAGCTTATTTTACCATTTTTAGAACTTTTGATATCCCAATTATTATAATTGTACTAGGTTTTCCAATTACTATGTTAATCCAAACACAAAATGTATTGCTTTTTCTTGTTAGTCTCATTATTTCATTGATAAATATTCTTTTTTCATTCGATTTACTTATCATGTTAGGAGCACGACTTCATGGAATTTTATACGCTAGCCCTAAAAAAACGCTTATAATTAGACTTTTCAATATAATAAGCTATGTTGCTGTGATTTTAGGGAGTATATATCTAATTCAGTGGATATTCAGTTCACTAGATGATATTTTTCTATCCCTTCTCGATTATGAACAAGCTCCAATTACAAATGTTATTTTAAGTATTATTCCCTTTCCTTTTAATCCCAGTTATTTATTATTCATGGTAATAACTCCTTCCCAAATATCTCTTTTTCTATGGATAAGCATATTTGTTGGTTTAGGGCTTTTTATTTTGATAACCTATATGATTCATATGAGAACATCCAGGATTCTTTCTAAAATCACAACTTCTAGTTTAACTATTAATCAAAAAACATATATTAAAAAAGAGAAAAAAAAAGAAAAAATTCCAGTAAAAATTAGAACTTTTACTCCTGTTGTTGCATTTTTACGTAAGGATCTCTCCATCATCACGCATGATGTAAAAGTTTTTCTCTCGTTGATAATGCCAATAATTCTATCATGTATTTTTACATTTTCATTTAATATTGGAAACATTGATAGTCCCATCATTATGGAAAGGGATATCATAACTTATTTCTTAGGAATTTTGATTTTTTCTCCAATAATTTCTGGAATGATAGTGTATGGATTATCTAGTATCGATATATCAGGAGAAACTATTTTAGCAGCACTTCCCATAAATCATCGCGATAGAGCTAACGCCAAACTTAGGTTAATGATTATTCTCCAAACGCTAGCACTTTTTTGTCCAAACTTACTGTATATTCTGAGTTCAAGATTACCAATTTACTTTTTTACTACAGTACTATCATTACCATTTATGTTGATATTTCTAATTTTCACATTTGAATTAAAAATTTATTACTTTAATAAATTTAAAAATCGTTATGTATTAGAAGATGTAAACCCGCAGAATAGAATTTTCAAATGGACATTAATTGTATGTATCCAGTATAGTTTTGTTTTTTGGATGCTTTCTTTTGTTCTAGTTTTTTATATTAATCTACAATTTGATTTACTACAAATTTTCTATATTTTTACTATCATTATAAGTATAATAATAGGCACTTTGATTTTTAGTAGAATGTTTCCAATTAGAAAAGAAGAATTTCCGAAAATAACTAGATTTACACGTCATACATGGATAAGTATTGTTCTTATATTCGTTTTATCTTATCTCAATGTAATTTACTCTAACTTCTTTTTTGCTTATCTTTTCTTTATTGATATTTGGTGGAGTGTTAATCTTATGACTATAATTGGAGTTATTCTGTTTAACCTTAGTTTTATTCCATTGTTTTTTATTATGTTTCCAAGAATTTTAGGAGTACCAAATGGAAAACAATTATTAGACCAGTATTTAGTTAGTGTTAAAGCAAATTGGTTAAAACCATTATTAAAAGCTCTTGGATGGGTTATTCTTGGAATTTTATTGTTTTATATTATTTATACTACTACAACAAATTCATTTTATCAATCTGGGTTTGAAATTTCTTTCGATGGTGAATTAATTTCATTTATTTTGAATTCAAGCATCTTGTTCTGGCAAGAATTACTTTTTAGAGGAATAATTTTAACAATGCTTTTAAAAAAAAGGAAAAAATCAGCTGCAATTGTTATAAACGCTTCTTTAATTCTAATATTTCTTCTAATTACTCAATTTAGTGTATTGCTTTTTGATCCAGATATTCCTGAATACTTTGCTCTTGTAGAAAACACAATATGGCAATTAATTATTATCTTTTTTAATCAAATAGTACTTGCATTTTTATTTGTTAAAACGCAAAATATTTTTCCAGGAATTATTCTACAACTTTTAATGATGTATATAAATCTCCCTATAATATCTACATTACTATGAAAATAAGTGTAACTTATGAGGAAAAACTTCAAATCGATGCGCAAAAGGCATTTGATCTAACATTCCAATGGTTAAATGGTCAATATAAAGCGAAAATCAAAAAGTCAACCCCTCCTACTTTTATTGAGGCAAAGCAAGGAACAATGATGACTAATACTGGTCATGATCCGAATTGGAAAAAGAGAATTGCTATTAATTTCTATACATTGGAAGAAGACCAAACATTAATTAGAGTTGAGGCAACACCTCTGGCTCGAAATATTTTTAGAGTGGAAAAATTAAAGCAATCATGGTATAATGGCCTTTTTTCTCATTTATTTTCACTCTTAAGCACATACCGGCAAAGCTCAAAAATAGAAAAAGTAATTGAACCTGATATGATTCAAGGTATCAAAATTAAATATTGCTCTTATTGTGGGAAAAAAATCGAAGAAAATGCGAAAATATGTTCCAATTGTGGAATTGATTTAGAATAGAATGTGATTCTAATTATGATTATATCATATTTTTCTGAAATTTGTCGGACTCTTTCAACTTAAATGTTAAGGTTTAATTTTACTTCTTGTGACAGGTTCAGATTCTTATTATGATTGGGAATTAAGAGTAAGAATAAAACCACTACATCTAAAAGAAAAAAAGAAAATTAAGAAAGATTGTAGCGATATAGGGCTTTCTGTTAAAGATTTCAAAAGATTTGTGAAACTATGGCATAGTAAAAATATTGTATTTTGAGATTTAGATCAATTTTTTTTATATAGTTTTGTGGAAATTTAGTTTTTACATTCAAACCATCAAAGAAATAAAAAGGTGTAAAAAATTAGTCTTGAAGAATTAATATGCCTTGAAACGATTCTTAATACTCAATCAACGTATTTTATTATTGACCTTAAACTCTCGAAATTGTTTAATGAAATCTTAAAACAAGGCAAAAAAGGAATAATTCCTATTATAGAAACACGAATGTTGCTTCATACCTTAATTAGCATACCTTTCTTAAATGAGAATAGAGGTACACTAATTCTCAAAGATTTAATGAATTGCATGGAGAATAATTGGTATTCAATAGAGGATACTTGGAATTGTAAGAGTATTGTTAATGGATTAAAAAGAATTCAAAAATTAATATTATATGATTATCTAATTTATGGTTCATTTATTATTTATAGCAATGATTTTATTAAATGGGATTTTCAAACAACTCTTCTATCAAAAATGAAGAAATATGGAATAAAAAAATGGAATTAAACGGTTATGAATGTTATTACATAAAGTACAAAAATAATAAACCAGATAAAGCATAATATAAGGGCTGTAATAAGAATTCTCTTACTATTATATTTTTTTGCAAGTAATTCTCTATGTTTTTGATTTATTGACTCTAATTCAGGATTGATATTATCCCATTGCTGACTTAGAGTTTTTGCATTGAAAGCATAGTCCACAGCAAATCTTTGCATATATTGATATTTAGCAATAGTCCCCAACGCAGATTTATTACTTATACTTCTTGACATAATATAAATATAGATAATATTTGGGAGAAAAAGATATCCTAGGGTGAGATCTATCCAAAGAGCAGGAATAAAAAACAATATTCCGGAGAATAGAAGCACATAACAGTAATACCTATATAATGGATTATTTTTAACGAATACATAATATATAAGGAATAAATTACTACTTGAAAATAAGATCCCTATTATCGATACAATGATATTTTTATGCATTATTATTAGTAGAAATATGATAATTAGAGCATTTATAGATGTCAATACTATTTCAAAATAATTTATAAAACTTTTTTTAAAATTTTGTGATTTAGTTTCATTCATTCTTATCTTTAATTGACTTTATTGATATTTCTATAGATTAAGAGTAAATAAGTTATTTAAATGTTATTAGCGCTAACGATTTAAATTATCGCATGTTAAATATAGAAAATAAGACTCTAAATATAATTAAAGTTGAAAAAGTCTCTGAAAGTTAATATAATTCTATTATAGTTGAAGGTATTTTCTTATTCCTTCTTTTATGACGATTTCTTTTTATACTCTTCTAACTTATCCCCTATATAATCAAAATATTCCCGATCCTTTTCCTTCTCTTCCTCTGTGTAAGTTGATTCACGTCTCCATATCTGAATTGTTCTCAAAATAATTCCAATAAATACAGCTATCGAAGCTCCAAGGCCAAATTCAATCCAAATTAAATTAATAAGATGTGATTGTCTTATTTCATATGGATTTATTGGCATTATAATATTTAACACGAAATTTATTGTTTCATATTGAATAATGCCTTCAACATCGAATTCGGCATCAATTGCTCCTATACATGAAATATTATTGTTTAAAGCAACAGCTGTAATAATAAAGATATCGTATCCCTCTGTAACTGGTACAGAAAACACTAATTCATTATCAAACGCTAGCAACTCGTCTTTATAAACATCATAAGAGACTTTTGTTATCCCAATTTCTTCGATCTCTTCTGAAGAAATTGTTTGGAAGATAAGCCTAGAACCAAATGAAGCTTCATTTCTATAAGACATTCGAAAATCTACATTTATGCCACCAAATCCTTGACTATAATCAATCGTAAAATCATCGAAGTTCCTATAATTCGATACATCAAATATGCTAAAAAGGTTGAGAAAGAGATAAAAAACAAGACCTATTGCAATAAATAAAGTTATTATTATCAGTGAAAACTTTCTTTTTCTTGCTTTAGTTAGAATTTTAATCAAATCGAACCTGTTATTTAACTTTAAATTTCGTAAGTTTAAAATAATATAAAGTTTTCTTATAAAAATTCTATTTTGGCTCAATATCAAGACTTATAAGCTACAATTAAGATTTACACTGATACTAGATATAATTTTTTAACCCTGAAGATGGAAAGTCTAATTAATTATTTTTTCGAAGATCTAATTTAGAATAACAATAAAAAGCTTTATAAAATAAAGTCAAAATTGTTATTGAAAAAGCAAAGAGTGTGTTATATTAAAAGCTAATTATTTTTAAGATGTTTCTTTCTTAAATTCTTCCAATTTTTCCCCTATATACTGCCAAAATTCCCCATCCTTTTTTTTGTCTTCTTCTGCGTATGAAGATTCGCGTCGCCATATCTGAATTGTTCTAAAAATTAATCCAATAAGAACTGCTAACAGAACTCCTAATCCATATTCAGCCCATATTAAATTCATCAAGTATGCACCATTTATTTCGATTGGGTTTACGGGCATTATAATACTTAAAGTGAAATTAAATCTCTCATTATGAACAATACCCTCAACATTAAATTGAGCATCAATAAATCCAATACATGAAATATTATCGTGTAGCTGAACATTCCCAACTACATAAAAATCATATCCTTCTGTAACTGGTGTAGAAAAAACCAAATTATTATCAAACATAAATGACATATCTTTATAAATGTCATAAGATACTCTAGTTATGCCTATTTCTTCAACTTCTCCTGAAGAAATCGTATGAAAAATGAGACGAGAATTAAATGAATTATAATAACGATAATTCATTCGAAAATCTACATTCACACCACCATATCCTTGTGCATAATCAATAGTATAGTTATCGTTAGTATTATAACGCGTTACGTCAAAAATGACAAAAAGGTTGGTAAATAAATAGAAAACAAACCCCAATGCAATAAATAAAGCAATTGTTATTGATAAAAATCTTGCTTTTCTTTTTTTGGTAAGAATTTTAATCAGTTATAAAATTTAATTCAATCTTAAAATGTATATGGTAAAAAAGTTATAAAGTTTTTTCATGGGATTCTCAATTTGAATTAATATCTTGAATCAAGATCAATACTGATCCACTTTCTTATAGGCATCATCAATATACTAATACCAATAAGTATGAACGAATTATTTCGAGATTTGGGGGACTTTCTCGTTTTATTTTGAATTACAGTGAAATTTTAACAAATTCTATAAAATACAAATAAAGAATTAATCGCTGAAATATAAAGAAGGGACGAGAAGTTGCAAATGAAAGCTTTAAGGCGTCCATTGCAACGGTAATGTTGATCTTCACTCGAAGCGAAGAAATTCTCAATACATTAATTCAGTTTGTGTCGTGAAAAGAAATACCATTCAGAAAATAATTGCTTATTTTTTAAATAGTGTTATCGTTTGAAAACCTTACCAGTTCTTGCGAATTGGCCAGAATGAACACCGAATATAAACCTAGTGGTCTACATTTTAGTTCAAATTATGTTCTTACACATAATCTCTTTTCATATCACTACTGATAACCTTACGGTGCCAATGCATTGAGGTAACAATACCTCTTCTCGACGTTCAAACCGTTGGGATTGAACAATATATGTTTTGAAAAAATAATATATAAATCAACCTATTAATCTATTATTAACTCATTTTTTTGATTAAGATGGCTAAAAATTCTTTTAAGTCGGAAGAATATACACTTAAAATTAGCTATAAGAAATAAAATGAAAAGATTTAATTAAATTTAGAAAGGTAATATATCGATAGTTACATTTAATAAGGCGCTAAGTAAGATCACAACGAGTACATATAATAGAAAGGCTATAACAGTTATAACAATTGCACTTAAAAACCCTACGTTATGGCTCACACTAATTAATAACCATGTTATTACTAATGCTACAAGCCATGCGAGCCATCCTCCTAAAAATAGAAAAACAAAAGCAAATGTAACTGTTATTAGAAATGCTGTTAAAAACACATGACCGAATTCTGTATTTCTTGCTTTACTAAAGAATCCTAAAGCTAGTTTCAGAAAAATTGCTATAATTAATAGGACTATAAGGTAAAATACTAAGAACCACATAACTTCTTCGAATGTCTGTAAAATCATTCTAAACCAACATTATTTTATTTATGATTAAAATTTTAAGAACGATGTAAATTCTATACAATTAGAAAATCTGCATAATATATAAGGTAAACTCCATTAGTCTAACTTGATTTTACATTGATGAGACAAAGAAGTAAATATAAATTATTGTAATTTCAAATTATAAAAAACTAAAAAAAGATACCTAAAAGAACCAATAAAACAACAGCAAGAGCTATCAATCCTGACATACCAATAATACTCAGGATAATTTCATATAATTCTTTAATTGTCATTTTTTGGTTTTACGCCTTAATTATTTAATTTAAATCTAATATATTATTATACTCAAACTAGTATATAAAAGTATATATTTAAAGGTTATGATTAACAATAATATTTCTAACCAATTGAGATATTTTATTTTTATAAAATTAGCTAATATATATTTATATATACTAATAATTATAACTCGAAATCTTTTTGAAATAAAATTAAAATAAAATTATTATTACTCCAATAAAAGTAATCAAAACTCCAACAAATCCTCTTATAGAAAGCTTTTCTTTATTTATTATGTAAGAGAAGGGAATTGTAAATAAAGGCGTTGCGGTGGATATTAGAGACATAAATACTGCACCGGCAGTATGTACTGCCTCTCCAAAAAAAATACTGCCAATAGAGTAACTCAGTATAGCAGAAATAATTAGTATATTCCATGTATTTCGATTTTTAGGTATCGGTATTCTTTTCCTTTCTACTAATGTGATTAAGCTTAATACGACAGATGCAAAGAGAAATCTTATCATCATAGCGATCATTGTACTCAATATTCCTAAATTCAATAAATAGTCAACTTGATTTATAGAATAATCTGTAAGAGAAGTACCAATAGCCCATGAAATTGCAGTAAAAAGAGCCAAAAGAATACCTTTAAGCACTCTAGGCAAATTTGTTTTCCGTAATTCTTCTTCTCCAGCTTCTTTATTACCAAAATTATTACCTTCTCTTTTTGTAATTGTTATAACTCCAATTCCAATTAAAATTCCTGAAAAAACCATTTGAACTGAAATTGGCCGATTCAAAAAAAAAATAGCAA
>JBHLNW010000117.1:0-10006 GCA_048941185.1 Promethearchaeota archaeon | reverse complement strand
TTTTAAATGTTCAAATTTTGACTCTTCAGCCATTTTAACTAACACCTTTTAATAATTTTAGAATTTTGTTAACTTTTCTTAATTTATATATAATTTAGAATAATTAGTAATATCATATTTAAAATTAAAAACTTTCAAATTGCAATCTTTTACCTAAAAAAAAAAAGAAAAAATTAAACGTTTGATATTTATTTTCTCATTTGAATAAATCCACCAGACTTCATCAATTCGCAAGGTTTTAAATAATCTTTACCAGTTTTATTTGCTAAATCTTCTAATAATCCACTCCATTTCTCATAATTCTTTTTACCCGCAGCAAAAGGTCCTGGAGAATTCATACCTGCCATATTTGCATCATCTATTATCTTATAACCAGATGCAATACCTTCTTCCAATATTCTACATCCTTCATTCAATAAAATAGCCATTGAGTGTTCCAAGTTGAATAAACCTGCTGGTTCAGCACCTTTTACTTTTGTTTTAATCCCATCTCTTCCAGCACTCCAATCGTAAAAGCCTTTACCTGTTTTTGCTCCCAAATTACCAGCTTCCACCATTTCTTTAACAACTTTTGGAGGCTCAAAATCGGGTGAAAGTGTTTCTTTATAATAGTTCATTACATGTAACATAGTATCTAATCCAACGTAATCAGATAGTTCACATGGACCCATTGGCATTTTACCACCTGCATCAGAATCTATCCGTTCCCATGCTATTCCTTTTTCTTTAGCGGTGTCAAAAACCCACCCCATGAATATTTGGACAGGTGCATTTAGTCTATTTACAATAAATCCAGGACGGTCTTTTAAGACAGGAGCTATATATCTATTACCTCTTAAACATGGCAAACTCTCTGCAACCTTCATTGCAGTCTCAAATGTCTCATCAGAAGTATGTTCCCCTCTAATGACTTCAATACATCTCATTAATGGTACCGGATTGAAAAAATGCATTCCACATACTCTTTCTGGTGCTCCACAATCTTTTCCAATTTCGGTAATGCTCATAGTAGAAGTATTTGATGCAAATATAATATGTGATGGACCACTATCCATAACTGTTTTACACACTTGCTTTTTAATATCCATTCTTTCTATCACCGCTTCAATAACCATGTCAGCATCTCTTACTGCAGAAGCCAAGTCTGTTGATTTCTCACATTTCGCTAATATATTAGCAGCACTTACACCTTCTCCTAAAGCTCCTTTTTCTTCAGATTTTTTAAGTCCTGCTTCTATACCTTTATAAGCCTTATCAACTAATTCATCTTTAATATCAACTAAAACGACATTATAGCCAGACATTAAGGCAACTTGAGCAATTCCTTGGCCCATAAGGCCTACACCTAAAGCTAAGATTTTTTTAATATCAGCCATTTTTTTTATTTCAACCTCTTAAAATTTACTTTCAAATAGAATTTAGTAATGTTAAATTTAACATCAATTATATTTTTTTTTCAAAGATATTGAGAAATATAATGATACTATTTATAAAAAATCAGTTCCTCAATGCATACATCTTTCACAGAATCATTTTCGAGAAAGTTGATCTCAATTTTTTTTATGTTATTACCTAATAATTTCTGAAATGCCGTTTCAAAGTATCCCTTGTTAGTTCTGCAAAATGCTTTACCATAATTCAATTTTTCACGATGGCTAATAGGTATACGTAAAAAACAATGATTTTCAATAATTATTTTAATTTTATTGTCATATTGTTGAATATCTCTTATTTGGATTGAATAAAACTCTTTTAATTCCTCCATCAGAATAACTAGAGCTTCCATTATTTCAAATTCTTCTTGACCATATTCTCTCTTGATTCTCTCGGCAATTTTTGTTCCCGGAAAGACCCCTATTTGGTATAGAATGGAGAGCAGACTATTACGACCAAAAACATCATATACTTTATAAACAAGAGATTCAGAGATAATTTCAAATCCTTTAACT
Source organism: Promethearchaeota archaeon (assembly GCA_048941185.1). Classification (GTDB taxonomy): domain Archaea; phylum Asgardarchaeota; class Lokiarchaeia; order Sigyniarchaeales; family SOKP01; genus Loki-b32. Next base: position 8,057 of record JBHLNW010000117.1, on the reverse strand, counting down.
GAATTGATATTATCGATTGGATTTTGGATTCTTTCATTAATTTCCTTTATATATTCTTCCACTATCAAATACCCCTAATTTCAATGAGTATTTCCGAAAAGTTATCGATTCGTATTAAATAATTATTGATTTTGATCTATATAAAACTTAATTTCAAATTAGTTTTTAAAAATAAATCAAAATTAAAAAGAGTTGATTTAATTTAAAGGTGATTTATCTAAATCTTTAGCTGTTTTGACTCATTTAATTTCATTATTTTTTTCACAGCTTTCTTAACTTGAGTATCAATAATATTAAGGACTTTTCTATAAGTCTCACTTGATGTATAATATGGGTCTATAATATTAATATCATAAATTTCCCCATTGAATTCTTTTAGTGTAAATGTTTTATTCTTGATATGGGGAATATTCCCGAAAACATTTTTAATTTCATTCGAGTGTTCTTTTTCCATAGTAAGTATTAAATCTTGTTTTTCCAATAGTTTCCGATTAATTATTTTTGGGGTAAAATCTGTATAAATTATTCCTTTTTTATCTAAGTATTGCCGAGATTCTGCCTGAATGTGATCAAAAGCATTAATAAACCCACAAGAGTCGAATTCCAAATTTGGTTCAAATTTTTCACTATAATAACGAGCTAAATATTCTGCTGCTGGAGACCTTGCTGTGTTTCCTAGACATACGAAAAGAATTTTCTTAATTTTAGTCATGTTTAGTTATGTTTCGAAATTTACATATTTTAAATTTAATAAAGAACTTAAGATTTTTTAAGGGAATGTAAGGAAATTTGTAACTGCTATATAATTAATGGAAAAATACCTTAAACAAAAGTCTATTGAATCTATATAATTTGTTTAATGATAAATCTTAGATTTCATCTTCTAACTTATTATGATCAATAATCTTTTCAACAATTTTTAATACCCCTTCCTCTATTCTCTTAAGAATTTTATTATATTCATCTTGAGGTAGATAAAATGGGTCTTTAATCTCTAAATTTTTTTTTTCTCCCGCATATTCTAATAATAAGAAGACTTTTTTATTTATGTCTTTAAGATTTTTGAACTTTCTTTTTAATTTATCAATATGATGTTTCTGTTCAAATCCTAGAATAAGATCTTGCCCTTCTAATAATTGTTGATCAATTCTTTTTGTTTTAAAATCACCTATATCAATACCTTTTGACATTAAATAATTAATAGTTCCAAGTTGAGCAGTTTCATAGTAATGATAAATACCTGCTGAATCAAATTCCACATTTTTCAACTCTTCTTTGAATCTTGTTTTTTTCAGCCAATTTGCAAAAACTTCAGCAAAGGGACTTCTGCAGGTGTTCCCCGCACAGTAAAAAAGGACTTTCTTTATTAATGACATTTTTGATCCATCTTGTTCCTTACTCGATAAAAATATTTTCAGTAAAAAAAAAATTTTGATTAGGTTCAACAGAAAAAAAAACATAGAACAAAACTATATTGAGGAGATACATAAGATAATTGGTGAAAAAATATAAATAAGAATTGGCTTAATTTAGTGTAATAAAACTTTAATTTAATTAATTGTATTTTATCATAGATTTTAATTATTTTAGGGAGAATTTATACAATTCCTATTGAAGTATAAAACAGATCTTTTAATTATTGGAAGTGGAGTTTCTGGACTCTCGCTTGCATTATATATGTCGAAACTAGCACCAGATTCAAATATATTATTAATAACAAAAGAAACTTTACAAGAAAGCAGTACTTTTCATGCTCAAGGTGGAATTGCATGTGTATGGAATGATCAGGATACTTTTGAAAAACATATTCAAGATACCATAACTGCTGGAGATGGATTATGTAATGAGGTTGTTGTAAGAAAAATTATAAAGCAAGCACCCGATAGAATTAATGATCTAATTAATTTAGGAGTAGATTTTACACAATCTGAAAATGGAGAATATGATTTAGGAAAAGAGGGTGGCCATTCAGAAAGAAGAATTCTTCATGTGAATGATTATACTGGAAAAAATGTTGAACAAACCCTTATTGAACATATGAGCAAATTTAACAATATTGAAATAAGAGAACATTGGTGCGCAGTTAATCTTTATGTGAAAAATTTAAAATGCCATGGGGCCTACATTTTAGAACAAGAATCAGATGAGATTTATAATATTGAAGCAAAAGCCACTATTTTAGCTACTGGGGGAGCAGGTAAAATTTACTTATATACTACAAATCCTGATATAATTTCGGGAGATGGGATAGCTATGGCTTATAGAGCGGGTGCTATGATATCTAATTTGGAATTTTATCAATTTCACCCCACATGTTTATATCATCCATATGCTAAGTCATTCTTAATTACTGAAGCTATGCGGGGAGAAGGGGCCGTTTTGAAGGATAATAAAGGAAATGCATTTATGGAAAAGTATCATCCTCAAAAAGACTTAGCACCAAGGGATATTGTATCAAGAGCAATTGATGCAGAACTAAAGAAATCTGGTGATGATTATGTTTATTTAGATATCGCATCTTATAGAGATTCTACTTTTATTAAAAATCATTATCCCGCGATATATGAAAAATGCTTAGAATTTAATATTGATATTACTAAAGAACCCATTCCAATTGTCCCAGCTGCTCATTATTGTTGTGGTGGGGTAGTGGCAAATGTAGATGGTACTACTGATATAAAAAATCTATTTGTTATTGGAGAAGCAGCTTGTACCGGTTTTCATGGAGGAAACAGGCTAGCTAGTAATTCTTTACTTGAAGGTTTAGTAAGTGCCTATGAATGTGCAAATTATTTATCAAAAAATATTTCTAATTTAAAGATTAAAGATTTTCCTGAATGGGAATCGGGTAATGCAGTTCCATCCTCAGAAGCAGTAGTTATAACGCAGAATTGGGACGAAATCCGAATGTTAATGCAAAATTTTGTGGGAATTGTAAGATCAGATATGCGATTAAAAAGAGCTCTTAAGAGAATGAACATTTTTTCAGAAGAAATTGATTATTACTATTGGAACTATAAGGTAGAAAAAAACTTAGTAGAATTAAGAAATTTGTCTATGGTTGCTGAACTCTTAATTAGATGTGCATTATCTCGAAAAGAAAGTAGAGGAACTCATTTTAATCAAGATCATCCCTATAAATTAGAACTAGCAAGAAATTCCTATATTAAAAGACCTTGGTAAGAATAGGGTGCTTTTATTCCTATAATTTTAAATTGTAACTCTCATTATTATTGATATCCCTAATCTATCAAGTCTTATGAATATCTATCCTCCTTTTAAAAATGAACTTGAAAACTTTTCAGAAGATCAACAATTTCGAGTAATAATTTCATTTGCTGATCTCTCAAGTAGAGAACAATTTATAAAAAAAAATGACCAATTAAAGATTTTGGGAAAACTTGAGTTAATACCTTCAATTTTAGTTAACTTGAAGAAAAAACAGATTATTAATTATGAGAATGAAGAATTAATAAAGAATATTGAAGAGGATCAAATAATTTACCCTGCATTGTTAGATGTTATTGAAATTCTGGAATTAAATGATTACAAGAATTCTGAAATCACATATTCAGGAAAAAATGTGAATGTTGGGATAATTGATAATGGAATAAATAGAAATATACCGGCCATTTCAAGTATTTCTCTGAAAAAACATAAAATATTTGATATACAAAAACCATTAAAAATGGAAGTCGAAAAAAGTGAGATCTCCCATGCTACAATAATGGCAAGTATAATTGGCAACAGATTTCAGGATATCGATAATAATTTTATTGGAATCGCTCCAAATGTAAATGTCATTGATTTTGATATTTCAAATTCTAATCAAGAATATTCTTTTTATAATATTTTAAATGTTTTTGATAAAATTTACACTGAAAAGATTGATCTCGATATTCTTTTCATTACTTTAACTACGAAAAACTCATCTGATGGTAAAGATATTTTATCCTCAGCTTGTAATATCTTGACAGAAAAAGAAATTATAATAGTTTGTCCAGCGGGAAATAATGGACCAAATCCTTATTCCATAGGGAGTCCTGGTGCTGCAAAAAAAGTTATAACAATTGGGGCTCTTACTAAAGAACTTGAAATTCCTAATTTTAGTGGAAGAGGACCCACTCTTGATGAGACAAAAAAACCAGATTTCTGTTTCCCTGGATTTAAAATAAAAGTTCCAATAACTAATGATTTAAGACTAAGTGTTTCTGGTACAAGTGTTTCTGCCGCAATATGTGTAGGAATAATTGCACTAATTAAAGAATATGACCCAAATATTTCTTACGATATATTAATGGATTTATTAGCTAAAACAAGTATAGATTTAGGATATGACAAAAGCATTCAAGGTCTAGGAACTGTTAAAGTCTCGCAAATATTTAGTAACCTAGATTTATTTCATGAAAAATTAATACCTTATAACTATTTAATTAAAAAATCTTTAAGAATATCTATTGAATTTTTAATTTTACTCATAATTTTGTTTTATTTCTTCTTTTTTTTTAGAATATAATCATCCCTATATCCAAATTTTATGGTATTTAATTTGAAAAATTATAATATTATTCTCATTCATCCACCTAGAATATTAAAAACTAATACAGGTAAAAAACCCAAACCTATTAGAGGTTCTTTTATTATTATTCCAATGGGGGTTTTTTCTACTGCAGATTTTCTTGAAAAAGAAGGCGTTGGAGTTCAAATTTTAAATTATCCTTTAGAAGAATATATAAATCCTAATTGGGAATTAACTAAATATCTCAAAACTATTGATTTTGATGTTTGTGGAATAGATTTGCATTGGATTCATAATGCATCTGGTGCTATTGAGGTCGCAAAATTAGTCAAATCTATAAACCACGACGCTAAAGTGATTTTAGGTGGTTTTAGTGCATCTTATTATCATGATCAAATTTTAAAGAATTATGAATTTATTGATGGGGTAATAAAAGGAGAAGGAGAAGTTCCACTCTTAAAATATATACAAAATAATAATAAAAATCATTCTTTAGATTCAGTTCCGAATTTAACTTATCGAGATTCTCATAGGCATATAAAAGTCAATCCACTTTCATATTCAGCAAAAACATTAGATGACTTAAATTTCACAAATATAGAACAGTTAAAAAATGCAAAAGCATATTTCGAATTTAGCAAAAAAATTATGGGAATCTCTTTTAGTCTTTCAATTGGAAGAGGTTGTCCATTTAATTGTCCTTTTTGTGGAGGAGGTCAAAGAGCTCAACAAAAATTCATGGGTAGAAATGAAGTAGTTCTTCGAGATCCAAAAAAAGTTGTGGCAGATATTAGCAAAATGATAAATGATTATAAAATTCAAAGTTTCTATTTTGGCCATGGTGTCTATCCTAGTAATTTTAAATATTGGGAAAAAATATTTGAGCTAATTCGGAAAGAAAAATTAGATTTGTGTGCAGATCTCGAGATATGGCGCTTACCATTTCCTAAAAGTATGTGGAGATTATTCTATAAGACTTTTAGCCGTAGGTTTTCATCAATTAGCATTTCTCCTCGAACTACATCTGGAATTATTCAGCAGAAAATAGCTAAAATATGTGATCCAACCTTTCTATTTCCTAAAAATCAAATCAATGATTTAATAAAAAATGCTAATTTATTCCAAAGAATATTAAGGATATGGTTGACCATTGGTTTTCCATTCCAATCCCGCATGGATATTCTTAAAGATTTTAATTTTAGTCTGAAATGTGCTTTAAAATATGGAAAGTCTAGCTTAAAGCCAATCACTATAATGAATGAACCATATTATATCTTCCCTGGTTCGCCTGCTCATGAATCTCCTAAGAAATTTGATATAAAATTGAAATACAAATCGTTTCCAGAAGCAGTAAAGGCTTTTCACAACGCCAAAATATCACATTTCTATAACGTAATAAACTATGATACGAAAAATTTTACTGGAACTTCTATTAGTAAGATTAATTTGTTATTTTTTCTAAGTACAATAGGCATGTTTCTAACATCAGGTTCAAAAAAGACCGAAATAGGAGATAAATACAAAAATTAGTGTTTTTTATATCGAAAAATAATTCTTTAATAACAAGTTTATGAAATATTTAATACTGAAGTTATTAATTCTTAAATAGTAGTATGACTCAAAACGAACTGCTTCATGTGATAATAGATAATAGAGAACAGAAATTAAAAGCATTATTTGACAAAAAAAAGGATACACTCACGTATGAGTCAAAACAATTGGATATTGCAGATGTTGTAATTTCGAGTGATGTTGCTATAGAAAGGAAAGAAGGATATGACTTTGTTTCCTCAATAATGGATAATAGGTTATTTGAACAATTGCTTAGATTAAAAGACACTTATGAATATCCAATTTTAATTTTAGAAGGTTTAAACGATGAAGTATTTGAGAATACTGGTATGAAACTCTCTTCAATATATGGCGCTCTCGCATTTATTTCATATAAATTAGGGATTTCAGTGATTCCTACCAGAAATTTAGAAGATACTGCTATAGTGATTGAAAGAATTGCCTATCGAGAACAAGTAAAAGATAGTACACCAATTTTTTCAAGAAAAGCCCCAAAAAATATGTCTAAAAAAGAGAGAAGATCTTTTATCATAGAAGGTTTAGTCGATATTGGCCCTAAAAAAGCTCAAGCATTAATAGATAAATTTAAAAATCCCTATCAGGTTTTCAAAGCTATAAAACGTACAGAAATTTTATACACTAAAACAGGAAACCCTAAAGGAATTAGAGGTCCCTTGGAAGCTCTCACTGGATTTGGATGGAAATTTGTTGAAAAGAATCAGCGACTTCTTTTTGGCAAAAAGAAAAGAAGCCCTCAAAAAAAAATAAATGATTTATATTAATCTTACAGTTAATCCAATAAAAAATTAATAAAAAGAAAAAAAATGGAGAAAATAGCAAAACAATTAGAAAGTATTATTCGGAATTATATGAGAAAACATAAAGTTCCAGGATTAGCTATTAGTATTTTTCAGGAAAACCAAATTATATATTCAAAAGGATTTGGAGCCCGTGACCTTGACGATTTTACTCCAATGACTCCTCAGACTCTTATAGGGATTGGAAGTATAACCAAATCTTTGACCGCATTTGGAATTATGAAACTTGTGGAGAGCGGGAAACTATCGCTTGAAGACTCTGTATCAAAGTATCTAGATTTTGCTCCTTTCACAACGCATCTTGATATTCTGATTAAGCATATATTATCACACTCAAGCGGAGTTCCTGCTGCAGATGGTGGCTTAGCATCATTGTTTTATACTTTTGGGGATTATAAGAAAGTATATCCTGTTACAACTAAAGAAGATTTTATTGCTCATCTTGGTGATCCAGAAGATTTTGTTATTTTTAAACCGGGAGAAAAATTCTTTTACAATAATGATATGTTTACATGCTTAGGTTTTATTATACAACAATTATCAGGAAACGAATACCCCGAATTTATCAGAAGTGAAATACTTAATCCACTTGAAATGAAGCGTGCGGTGTTTTCAAAAAATGAGTTTGAGAAGGACGATAATAAGATCACTGGATATTTGCCCAAAAAAGAAGAAGATATAATGGTACCTAAGAAGCATCCCGTTCCACTTTATGATTATCTAAATGCTCCGGGTGGTTTATACGTTTCTATGGAAGAAATGATGCATTATGTTCAATGTTTAATTCAAAAAGGGATTTATAAGGAAAACCAATTACTTTCTTCTAATTCAATAAATGAATTATGGACTCCAAGAATTTCTAGTCCTTATGGATATGGAAAAAATCCAAAATACTGTTTAGGATGGGTTTTGGAAGAAGACTACTATAACCATACGTTTATTCATCATGGAGGTGGATTGGGAACTAGCTGTGCTCATTTAGGTTTAATTCCAGATTTGAAATTGGGAGTCTCAGTTGGACAGAATACATGCACAGGTATTGTTTCTACAATTTCTAGAGCTGCTTTAGCTCTTCTACTCGATCTTGATCCAATTAATTATGTTGAAGAATTAAAGATAGAGCAAATTATTGAAGAGATCGCTGGTGA
>JBHLNW010000116.1:0-10156 GCA_048941185.1 Promethearchaeota archaeon | reverse complement strand
ATCAGCCAAGGACTAGAACAAGGTGAATTAAGAGATATAGTTATTAGAGGTACTAAAGGATATACAATAATTCTTGTGGGATCTGCTGATAATAATTTTATGTTATTCACAAATTGCAAAAAAGGATATAAATTAGGATATTATTTTCACAAAATTAGGAAAGCTTTTAGAGAAATGGAACATGTTTTAAAAGAAATTGAAACAAAAGATATGAAATATTAATTATTCTTTTACATTCTCCAAATTTAACCTAAATAATAATTTAAAGGTAAAGAAAAAGGAATAATTCTTACCCAAAAATCCATTTTACTACATCTCCATTTTTTAAATTATATTTATTTGCTGAAACTCCTGAAAAAACATCATTGACTGTAATCCTCCAATTTCCTCTTATATTATCAATTGATTCTACTAGAATTCCCATATCTCCATAATCAGTGTATTCTACTATACACCACCTTTTTAAAGCATCAAAAGCAGTAGTATTATAATCAGATAATTCAAAATTTTCCCACGTCCTTATTGTACCATTTCCATAATCAACTATCAATGTAATTTCTTGAACATTTCTTAAAGGTTCATTAACTTCTCCTACTTCTATACTAAATGTAAATACGAAAAATGAAGCAAAACTGGCACTAGCTAATACAGCAATCAAAATAAATTTGTTAAATTTCTTGAATTTTGAATTTATTTTTGAAATGATTAATGATGTAGATATTAGGATTATGCTAATTGACGAAATAATTATGTATGGTAAAGATTTAATTAGAAGATTGCTTTGAGTTCCATCATTTTCTCTTTCAGATTCCCAGGGTTTATAATTATCAATTACCATTTCAAGTAAATAACTCCCTACAAAAGTTTCTACCCAAAGTAGAATTCCTGTCCGTTTTTCATAAATTAGGTAAGTTCCTTGTCCTCCTCCTTCTTGATCAAATGCGATTTTAATAGTTAATTCTGTTTCTTCAACAGAAACTAACCCATTTACAAATCCCAAGGCTTCTTGAAGCGCTAATTTTTTTACGTGGGTCAGGTTATTCATTATATGTAAAAGAAAACCAGGTTGAAAATTATTATAACCAAGAGTAAGAGCCCAAGCTAACTCACTATTTGATCTATTATTAAGTGTAAAATTTGTTAATAAAATACTGGAAATGTTTTCAAATATTTCAATATCAAACCAAGGAATAGGACCATCAATAACATTACCCCAATCGTTCGGATCTTTATCATAATAGCCAGTAAAATTCAGATTTATTTGTCCTCCAGAATTAGTCTTCCAATCACCTTCATAAGAATTTCCGGGCCAGGGAGTAAAATTGTACCATCCAACTGCTCCACCAAAACTATCAACATTATAAACTAAGCTTGAAGTGTAATCAATAGTAAAATTTAAAGATTGAATTTCAAGTAAGTATCCAAAAATACTAGTTTTCGCCCATACTAATAACCCAGTTTTTTTATCATAAATTACTTCAGTCTGTTGGCCACCATTAATTTGTTTAAAATCAATATAAAGGAAATTATAAGTTTCTTCTATGTTAATTTCACCAATAATATCATATACTCCTCCCGGATCTGCTTGCCATATCGCGAGTTCTTTAATTTGTGTGAGATTCTCATTTGGGATTAAAAATCCTGATTGGAAGTTATTAAAACCAAGAACTAATGCTCTTGCGATTTCACTATTAGATCTATTATCTAAAGTAAAGTTTATATTGAGAGTCCCAAGATTCTTTTCTAATATATCAATATCATACCAAGGAATAGGATTTTCAAACACATTTCCCCAATCGTTTATGTCCTTTTTATAAAGTCCAGTCAGATTAATCCTTATTTGACCACCAAGATTAGACTTCCAATCGCCTTCATAAGAATTACTAGGCCATGGAGTGAAATTGTACCATCCCACTGAATCTCCGAATTGAGATACTTCATATATATAAGTACTATTGAAATCAAGATTTTGATAATAAGAATCTGCGATTTCACTCTCGCCTTTCACAATTGAGACGGATGCTGAAAAGAATAATTGGATTAAAACTAATAAAGTAATTAAATATACAGTTTTTTTTATACTCTTCATGGCTTTAGTTTCATACAAGGTGGTATTCTTATTGTTTAAACTATATTAGGATAACTTACCAAATAATCCCAGATATAAATTTATGAAGGAAACACCCTATTTAAAAATATGGTAAATTATCCTATAAAATTCCAGCGTTTTACTCTCATAAAATTGAATCTAAGGGTAAAGAAAAATATTTATTATTTTTATGAATTTAAGACTTGAATTGAACGATATAATAATTAAAAAAATAAAATTGAATTATATTAAATTATTATGCTATGGTCTTATTCTTAATTTTTTGTTTTAAAACTTGTAAAGCTTTAGACCATGCATTTTCAAAATAGTTTCGTGCTTCCTGCCAATCGTTATTTTTTCTCCAGCCTATGTGGAATAAATAAATCGTTGTTTTAATTGGATCATCATCTTTATAAGAAAAAAATACAATAACATGAGTAAGAGGATTCGCTGTATTCATAAACTTTTGAAATTCAACTGGACCTTTCCAATCAAATGAAATAAATTTATTTCTCTCGATTCCAGTAATTTTGCAGCCAATTGTACTGTTTACTTGTTTATTTTTTGGCTCCCAAAAAAGCTCAAATTTTCCTCCAAGTTTAGGATCCACATCTGCTTCTTCAGTTAACCATTTTTCTAAGAATCTATTAACTGTGAACATTTTAAAGGCGGTGGCAATATCACAATCTAGTTCCTCTTTAATGAAGATTATGTTTTCCATTTTAAAATACCAATTTCGTAATAATTAAATATTATAACAATAAGTTATAAAGTATTAAAAAGTAACAAATCTTTATAATATTTAAACTAAACAGTAACCAATTAGTAATATTATGAGGAAAATGAATGTCTGGGAAGATTTGAATAATATGAAAAATTGTCCAATTGAAATAGCATTAGATTATTTAGGCAAGAAATGGACGATCCAAATAATAAGAGACTTTTTTAAGGGGAGAAAAAGGTTTTCAGAATTTTTAAAATCAAATCCTCAAATTAGTACCAAGATGTTGTCATTACGATTAAAAGAATTAGTTGATTCAGGTATAATCAAAAAAGTTGTTATTTCAACTACACCAGTGAAAGTTGAGTATTACTTAACACAGAAAGGAGAAGCGCTTAATAAAGTACTTTTCCAATTAGCTGAATTCTCAATTAGAAATTATCCAAATGAAGTATACTTTAACAAACCTAAATCGATAAACTTGGATTTATCAAATCTAAAGGATTTCTTTGGAGTATGATTTTTTAGATAAAATTGGCATTGGGTAAGTTATCCTATATATTTTTAAATTCCCTATCATTTTTAATCATAACTTTTATTCAAAGATTTAACAAGATAATTTTGGAGTTAAACACTGAAATTGAAAAAACTTGCGAAACTGTTGAAGTAACAAACACAGAGCAAGAAAAGACTAATCATTCAATATGGTTGGAGAGATCTTCTTTTCGAATTGCGTTAATTAGCAGTTTCACAGCATTAACAATTGTTTTAGGGTATTTCTTGATCCATATCCCTAATATAGAGCTTTTTACTCTATTGATATTTCTATCTGGTTTTACATTAGGGAAAAGAGATGGGATAATTGTTGGATTTTTAAGTTCTTTTATTTTTTGTTATTTTAATCTTTATGGTTCTTCTCCTTTACCATTATTAATATTTCAATTAATTCATTATTCTCTTACTGGATTACTTGGGGGTTCAATAAAATCATTTAGTCAAAAGAGAATTAATTTTAAGGATGGAGAGGATTTTTACAAATTTTCTTTTATGGTATTATTTGGACTAATTGGTGCTTTAATTACAACTAATTTTCAGATAATTTCTTCAATAATCCATGTTTTATCATTTTTAGGAACAATAAGTGAATTTTTGCCATACTTTCTTTCAGGAATAGCCTTTACAGCTATACATATTATAGGAAACACACTTGGATTTATATTTATATTACCCGGTTTAATACAGTTAATAAACAAGCTACTTAATTAGGAGAAGCTAAAATTATTAAAAAATAGCTAGAAATGCTAGTGTAGAAGGGAGCATTAACACAATCATCAAAATTATACAAATTAACAAACAAGTATTTTTCCTTTTTTTCTGAGTTTCGAAATCATCAATATCATTTTCATCTATATCTACAGTCTCCATTTTATGATCTCTTTAGGAGCAATCACTAAAATTTTAAAGAAAGAGTATAAAATATTCTCCTTTTTATTCTGTTTGTGATAATAAGGTAATCTTACCGCCAGCAGCTTGGATTTTTTCAATAGCTTTTTTAGAAGCTTTATTTACGGTTATATTGATTGTTTTATTAACTAATCCGCGTCCAAGTACTTTTTGAATGTTCATTTCATTCAAATTTATACTATAGGTGTTTCCAGATTTTGTTGCTTTTTTATCAACAACTAATCTATCTATTTTTTTATCTAAATCTTTAATATTAATCGTATTAACTTGATAAATTCTGGTGGTGTCCTGAGGCCTTTTAAAGCCTATTTTTCCCATTTTCCAATCTGGATCCGGAAATCCGAGTTCTTTTTGCTTTAAGTAATAACTTTTTTTGCTTTTTTTCCATTGAGTAGTTTTTCCTCTCCCAGCTCTTTGTCCAGTTTTTCTATGCTGACCTACTCTACCATATCCATGGGTACGTCTACCTCTCATTCTTCGGACTTTTTTGGCAAATTTTCTTGTAATCTTACTCACCTTATTACTATAACATTTTATGAATTAATTCATTAATGTAAATCCCGATATTACCAAGCGTTCCCCCTTCATTATAATGTTTCTTTATTGATCCTCGGTGTCCTTTTCTGGGGGGGTGTAGGCGAAATACTGGCTTAATTTTATAAATATCTTTTTCTCTATATTGTATTTCTCCAGATAATAGACCTTTTGCTAATTCTCTGAAATTTTTATATTTAGTTAGATTTTTAATGTGTTCTTCTGTTAAAGGATTATTTCCTTCGACTTTTCCTCTTACTCTCAATAATCTAATCAATGTTTTTTCATCAATTTCTCCATAAGATATATAATCCTTACATTTACTTAACATACCTATAAATGATGGAGTACCCCAAATTAGAACACCGTGATTAATTTTGTGCATTCGCAGCATTTTTAGTGTATCCATGATTTTTCTTCTCATCCCGGGGGCACCCCTTATCCGGATTGCAAAATATAGTTTCAGAGTTGATTCTATATCTTTAGTTTTTGACTTATTTTTTATCATAGCCATCTATACACCACTTGTTTTATAAATTGAAGTTATATTTATGTGCATTTTTTAAAGCATCGAATGTAGCCTTCACAAGATTCTCACTTGTCCTTGTATCCCCAAAAGTTTTGCTCCAAATATCTTCAATCCCACATAATTTTAATACTTGTTTAACTTTATCTGCACATGCTAATCCAACTCCTGCTGGAGAAGGAATTAATCGAATCTTAACCGAACCACACTTTCCTTCTATTCTAAACGGAATACTGTGAGTCCCACCACAAACACATTCTCCACTCCCACAACCTCTCATAATAGGAACCACAGATAATTTTGCTTTGTCAATCGCCTTTCTAATAGCAGGGCCAACTTCCTTGCTTTTTGAAGAACCAACTCCAAGAAATCCGTCTGCTCCTACAATTACAACTGCTTTAAACCGACTTCTTTGTCCGCTAGCGGTCATTTTCTGAACCATACGGATAGTAATCACATCTTCTCTAAGTTGTGGGATAAGAATATCTATAATTTCCTTTTCTTTTACCACAAGATTATTTTGAAAGATCTTATCAAGAGTAATGAGTCCTTGTTTTACAAGTTCTCCCAATTTAGTTTTAGGAAACCATTCCTCTTCAACGCTTCTTAATCGACTCATTTTTATTCACTATTTTATGCTTTATTTTTTATTAATTTTAATGAATTTGAAAATAATTGTGTAATTTTCTGTGGGTTAACTTTATTCTTGTTTAAATAACCAGAGAATATTTGTTCATATTTTTCTGGTTCATTTGACTTCAAAAATTTTGCATAATCTTCAATATGAGTTCCCTTAATTCTATCTTCTAAATTTTCTGGAAAAAATTCTTCACGATAAGGAATATTTATTCCCGAATCTATTATTCCTTTGCATGCTGCTAATACTCGGTTTCTATGGTAAAATAAACCTAAATCAAAAACGGCTTCTTGAATATTTTTAACTTTTGCTCTTGTTCCTGCTAGATATCCAGTTAAATATGCAGCTGGTATGTTTCCAGTACTTGCATTCCAATCAAAATTTAAAGGTAATTCCTTTGAAAAAGCAGATATTAAAACTTTATCTCCGCCTAATTTTGATTGAATAATTTGAACTCTAATATGGTTATTAGTTGCTCGAACTGTTACTCTCAACTTTCGAGATTTTAGTAATTTTAGTCTTTTATGATAATCCGTTTTACCTTCATTACGACGACGTAATGCTCGTTTATATTTTGGACCTCTTCCCATGATTAACGCCCTCTTCCTCGTCTTATTAATTCTTTCTCTTTAATATATCTATTTAATTGAGCAACACTGAGGAACATACCTCCTTTAGCATTCTTATACAATTTCCGATAATTTGTAGCTGTAATTAATTTTCTGTCTCTAAGTTTTTTCAACTCTCTTCTTATTGGTCGAATTCGTCTAATCCATGCTCTTTTCTTAGGTGTTCTGGCATATTTTGTACCTTTTCTTTTACCCATCCCTCTTGCTCTTCCTTTTTTCTTCCTTTCATGTCTAAGATTTTTTCTATATTTTGAAACTCCCTGTTTATACTTTTTCTGAATTGCTCCTTGCTTTATTAGATTACGAACATCTTCACGCGTAATTGCTAATGAGATGTCTTCAATTAAGTATGGATCAAAATAAACTCGATTCTCCCCACATTTGAGAATCTCAGCGGCCATCCTTTTTTGTGGTTTTAAATTCATATTATTCTTCCTCTAACGTATTTTCTAGATCATCAATTTCAAGATATTCTTCATCTTCCATATCTGATAACGGAGCCTCTGCTATTGCTTCTAATCTCTCAAGTTCTTTTTGTGAAATTCCTAGGTTTAATACTTTATAACCTCTTTTTTGACAATAATCAATAAGAGCAATTCGTTTCTTAGACCCTAACTTAGTAGATATTTTTATTGCATGACGATTTTTCTTTAAACCTTTTAAATCTTGCATTGTAGTAACTCTAACCTCTTCATACCCAGATGGATGCAAACCCCTTACTTTTTTTGGGTTTCTATATCCTACAGTTGGAGATTTGACACCAGATTTCTCTTTTTTCCTAGTTTGTGAATCAATTCCTCTGGATTTTCTCCATGATTCTGAAACCCTTTTATATCTCCAAGATTCAACCCGTCTAAATGAAGGTCTTTTTTTATTTATTTTTTTCCTAAGTTCCATCAGTCGTTTGTCTTGTGCCATAATTAATAACCTCAATTTAGTGTATTTCCCAGACTACTTCTTCTCCGAGCATTTTTTTATACAAAAAAACACCATCTTGAAATACTCGTGGGTCTTTTTTTCTAATACGACAAGCTCTCTTAACATTAGCGGCAGCTTGTCCTAATAATTCTTTATCTGGACCAATAAAATATATATCATCTCCTTTTACTTCCACTTCTACATTTTCTGGGTATTTTGCCTTCCTAGGAGCTCTTTCTCCCAAGAAGTTAACTACATGAATCTCTCGTTTATCTGATTTCACTTCACAATTACAAGGAAAATGGGAATAACATATTTTTGATATATATTTATAATTAATTTGAACTCCAACGATTAAATTATTAATAATACTAACAATAGTCTTAATTAAAGCGAGAGTCCCACTCTTAGGAAAATTAGTTGAAAAAATAATTTTATTCTTATCAATAGAGACATTAATGCCTCTTACATGAGAGAAATCTTTTGTAATATCTCCATTTTGTCCTTTTACTCTAATATGGTGCCCACCTTCAAGAGTAACTTTGACTCCTTTGGGAATTTCCAATTCTTCCTTAAAGAATGCAATTTTTACCATTTATTTCTCACTTCATATTAATTTAATAGATATAACATAATGTATGACCACCAATTTTCTTTTCTTCTGCTTCACTTATTGTCATAATTCCTTGATTTGTGGTCAAAATTATTAATCCTAATCCAGGTGCGGGTAATAATTTTCTTTCTAATATCTCAAACTGAGAAATTTTGTAGTTTAACCTTATCAATCCCGCACATTCATTGATTTTACCTAATAAAGCGATCTTGAATTTTCCCTGTCGTCCATCATCATACCTCTCGAATTCTCCAATATATGCATGCCTCTGAAATATTCGAAGAATTTGCTGTAAAACTGTAGATGCTGGGCTGATCACTACTTCATTTTTTCGTGCTTTTTCTGCATTTTTAAGAGCACAACATGCATCTGCTATTGTATTTGTCATTAATTTTCACATCTTTCAATTTATTTTTATAAAATTCTCATTCAAATCTCTTAAATCCAATATCTTTTCCTATTTCATAAAAGCATCTTCTGCATATATATAAGCCATAACGTCTAATTATACCTCTGTGAGTGTGACAACGCCTACACTCACGTACTCCTTTCCCATAATGCTTACCTTGTGGTATCTTAATTCACCTTAATTGATCATATATATTCTAAATCTAACTTTTTTACTATTTCAACGCCAAATTTCTGTTTTAAAAAATATTGGGTCTCTTCACGGGTCAAATAATGATGCTTTGGAACTTTTGATCGAGATTTTTTTCTAAACTTGACTCTCATCCCTGGTTTTACTACTCTTCCAATACAATCTAATCCCCATATTCCAATTCTATTATCATATTCAATGCCTGGAATAGAGATATGCTCGGTTATTCCAAAACCAAAATTTCCATAATCATCAAAACTTCTTTCTAAAATTTTGTTATTATTAACAATTAATAATTTTTTAAGTAACTTATCAGCATTTTTGCCTCTAACTGTTACTTTTGCACCTATTGGGCGTCCTTTCCTAAGGTTAAATTCTTTGACATTTGTTTTTGACAGAGTTTTCATTGCTTTTTGATCTGCAATCGTTTCTAAAACAGTTACTGCTTTTTCTAACTCCTCTCCGCCAACACCAACACCAATATTTAAAACAATCTTTTCTAAATACGGTTTTTTCATTGGATTTTTCCATTTCTCTTCAAATTCTTTTGATAGCGTTTCTGGTGTTTTTCTTCGCGTTTTACTTGACATTCAATTCTCCCTTTTTTTCTATTAATTTTTTATTTCAGGTAGGTCAATTTCAGAATTTTCTTCTCCAATAACAAATGTATAATCAAAGAGTGTTTCAGTATGTTCACCATTATGCTGAATTGAAACTGTGCTTGCTTTGGGTCCAAATCTTTTTAATATATTAACGATTTTTCCAACTTGTCCAATATTTTTTCCAGCCATAATGATGGCCATATTATTTTCTTTAAATCTTAATACTTTCTGAATTTCTTGATCAGGGATAGATATTTTTAACACGTCCATTCTCTTATATTTATCTTCCTTTGGGTTTCTTGGATCTTGAATTCTAATTAAAATATTTCTCCCATCGTGAAGATTTAATTGAATATGACCTCCTTTATTAGTTGTTTTATTGTTTATTCTACATAATTTGAAATTACTTTCTTCTTCAGAGATTTCATGAAGAATTAAACCATGATGAGAATCTGGTAATATTCTGTAATATTTTTTCATTTTATCTATTGATATTACATCCATCAATCCTACAGGGTATGATTTATTCCTAATTACTTTTCCGTCAATTTTAAAATAACCCAGACCAATAATTTTTTTAGCTTCTTTATGAGTTTTAACAATAGTGAGTAAATCTCTTACAATATGAAGAAGAGGTAAACAAAATCTGCGTGGGTGAGGACCTGGGGTTGGATTTACAAAGAAAGTGCCATGTTTTCTTTTAATTTGTAGATATGCAGGAGTATTAAGTCTTTTTAATACTTTTTGCCCACCATGTCTAGTCATGTTCTATTTTTCCACCTCTTTCCCTTTTTTTGGACCAGTTAATTCTTCTTCATAAAATCC
>JBHLNW010000022.1:0-42513 GCA_048941185.1 Promethearchaeota archaeon | reverse complement strand
TTTCTAGTATGCGAGGAGGGAGAAGTCGTAACAAGGTAGCCGTAGGGGAACCTGCGGCTGGATCACCTCCTATTTATATTTTATTTTACAATATGACTTTTCTTTGGCAGTTCTTATTAAACTTTTATTTATTTCTCTTCTTCTAATTTGAGATTTCTCTAAATTAAAAAAAATAATCCATTAAAAGAGTAAAAAATTATAATTATTAAAACTTCTAACACAAATTAAATGTTAAATAAAAAAGGGCCTGTAGATCAGTGGAAGATAGTTTGGTTTAGTTTCAAACTAACCTTTAACGCTTGACTTGCATTCAAGAGGTCACGGGTTCAATTCCCGTCAGGTCCATACTTCCTTTTTTAAAATTTTACTTCAGAAGGTACGAAAATAAATTAAAAAATTTTTAGTTATCAATAAATCTTTCATTGTTGTCAAGATTTGGTAGAAATTTTATTTCAAAAATCAGAAATTTTTTAATTAGTATTTAAATATTCATCATAAGTATGAAGTATTATGGATTATTAATGTGGATAATTCTATTTCTTTTTCAAACCACCATAGATATTGAGGAAATTTATAATTTCATCTTAATATTTTTCGGGATTATATTGTTAATCATTATTCTTGCTTATGTTCTCTTAACTTCAAAACAGGACTAGTTTCTAATTTATTTATTTCTTGAAGATACGATTTTAACAATATCACCATCTTGTAATTCATAATTTTCACCTAATCTCTTCTTAGTTTTAGCATCAATACCAAACATAAAATTATCTGCTAAGTCAGTATGGATTTTATCTCTTACAAAATCTCTTAGAAGCGTTCCTTTTTCTACTAGAAATGCATCTGGTAAAATGTTACCCTTATTATCTGAATAATTGTTTATATCTGAAACAGGATAAACACAAATTTGATTAGCCATTGAAAATGAAGCATAATCCAGAGCAGACTGGATTCCTGTGCTCGTATAAGGTTTTAAAATTTTAATTTTTACCTTTTCAAGCATCTCCATTTCATTTGAGTTCAACTTACTTTGATCCAAAATCTCAAAATCACTAGAACCAGGAATATATTTGATTATTTTACTTTCTTGATATTTCCGTAAAAAATGTTCTGCTAAAGCGCTACATGGGATAATTGGGCCACTATATTTCTTTTTTAATTCTTTTAGATTAGTTTCACCAATCTCTTTATCAATTTTATTTGCTATTATCAAAATTGGTTTAGCAATCTTTCTTAAGGTTTTTGAAAATTCCAAGAGCTCAAGATCTGTCCATTGAGCTGGATTTTGGTCGGTTAAGTCAGATTCTTTTAACGATTGAACTATTTGTTGTTTGTTAATTTTTACTCCTGAAAGTCTATCATGTAGTGATTCAACTAATTTTCTCTTTTCTGTTGCTAAAACTTTTGTAAATTTTGTCCAATCTTCTCTTTCGATGATTTCTTTAAACCATAAATTTATTTCATTTTCTAAAAATAATATATCTTCATATGGGTCATTTTCTCCCACAGAAACTAATTTTCCAGATTTATCAAGAGAACCTGTAATATCAAGAATATGTAGAAGGACATCGGTTTTTATTAAGTCATTTAAAAATTTATTACCAAGTCCTTTTCCTTTATGAGCATCTGGTACTAGCCCCGCAACATCTATCAGATTAATTGGAATAAAGCGTATACCGTCAATACAAATAGAATTTTTTGGGGTATCTATTACATTTAACTCCTTACACAAACACTTTGTTTTGACATAAGCTACTCCAATATTAGGTTCTATTGTTGTAAAAGGTATTTCACTTACTTTAGCATGCGTTAAACAAGCAGCATTCAAAAATGTGGTCTTTCCACTGCTAGGTTTTCCAATAATTCCTATAGTTAATACCATATGTATATTGAATCTTGATCTTTTAAAATTATTCCTTTTTCTTTTGTAAATTATAGATACGATTGATAAATTCTTCTAGTTTTCTATAGGAATCTAATTCAAAATTATTTTCGGGTAAAATTTTCTCTATTTCAGAATTATTAATTTTTTGGGAGTAAGAATCAGGTTTAATCTGTTTTGATTCTGTTTCGTTTAATTTTTTTTTTGTGGAATTATTTGAGAAAATATTCTTACATTTCTTAATAATTCTTTGATGAAAATTATGAATAAAGCTTAATTTCATTTTGGAAACAGGAACAAAATTTTTTTCAACTTTATTTAAAATTATATTGTTGTTTTGTGTAATTTCTGAAACTTTTAGCGATTCATGTTTGATAAAGGGGATACTTAATAAGAATGGCTCTTTAATTGAATTGGTTCTTATAATACATTGACCTTCTTCTAGAATCGATAAAAAATTTTTATTCTCGACGTTAATATTTAATAAATCGCACATAATATCTTTTTCAATATGATTTTTGAAAGTAAGCACAACGCCATTATTAGCTAAGATTTCTTTACTTATATTTGGACGTGTAGCTAATGTAATTAGACATTCTCCTGTACCTCTTTGTAATAAAGCTATGTCTTCTAAATAAGTTGTTAACTTGTTCTTTTTTATTAAATCTTGGGGGGCAAAATATTGAGCATCCTCAATGATCGTCATATGCTGGATTCCCTTAAAATCATAAGCCCCTTTTGTCAAATTTTTATCCCATAAATATTTCAAAATCATATTAAGAAAGAAAAGAGCATCCTCCTTCTCACCACCCAAACGTATGATAGAACTAAGATCTAATAACACATTTCTTTTAAACAAATCATTTATTTTAATTTCATTTGTATTTTCAAATAAATTTCTTAATGGTCCAACCGAGAATCTTCTGATCCTATTTTTTATACTAATTAGAGTTTGGCTTAACATAGGGATTTGATTTTTATTCTTTTTAAGATATTCTTGACATAAATATTCGAATCCTTTCCAATTTTGAAAATCTTTACTTTCACATACTTTTACTAAAATTTCGACTAAAACTTTTTCCATTTGTGGGGAGTAATCAGAATTTTCTTCTAAGAATTTTCCACTCTTTAAAATGTCAAATATCCTTTCAGCGTGTATTTTTGGATTTATTTCTCCTGGATTAAATATATTTATTGAAAAATTCTCACCCGGCCATAGAATGAGAACATCTTCAACCTTTTTTTGAAGAAAGTGATATTCTCCTTTAAATTCAACAAGAAAAAATGGAATTTTGTACATTTTTGTGAAATTAATTAAAAAATTTTGAAGAAAATTACTTTTTCCTGTACCAGTTGCCCCACAAATAAACATATGCTTCTCAAGATCTTTTAGGGCAAGATGAAATTTCTGCTTTTTAGCTTTTCCTTTTAAAATTCTACCAATAGGAATATCACCATTTTTATTGCTCAATTCAGATGGAATTTCGAGTTCTATAATGTTCGCATCAGTTTGTAAGATGCTTAGTAAAAAAAGGATAACTGAAGCACTGTATAATATATTAGCTAAATTAAACAAAATTGTGGGGATGAAAAAACCCGGTTCTTTATCTATAAAAGATTCAGAATTATTGGTGAGAAAAAATGGTATATTATTTATTAAAGATATAGTAGTAATTATTAAAATTCCTAAAATCAAGACCTTAATGCGATTTAAATAATATTTTCTTCTCTTAAAGGAATAGAAAACTAAATTTACAAAGAAAGAAATTACTGTCAGCCATAAAAAAATTAAAATGGAGATCATAATAGAATAATTTATCCTTATATTATTCCTCAATTTTAAAAACAACTATAAAATTTAAAAAAGCCAAAAATCAAGGTTTGAAATATTTTTCGTAAACTTTTTTAATTTTATGACTTAGAGATCTATATAAATAAAAATTTTTCATTGATAATTTAAAAAGTGAATAAAAGATGGCACAATTATCCGGTGTTCCAATCCTTATATTAAAAGAAGGAACTGAAAGAAAACGAGGAAAAGATGCCCAAAAAAATAATATTGCTGCTGCTAAAGCGGTTGCTGAAGCTGTAAGAACTACATTAGGACCTAAAGGTATGGATAAAATGCTTGTTGACTCTTTAGGAGATGTTACAATAACAAATGATGGAGCAACAATATTAGATACTATTGATGTTGAACATCCCGCTGCCAAGATGATTGTAGAAGTTGCAAAAACTCAAGATGATAAAGTTGGAGATGGTACTACTACAAGTGTAATTATATCGGGAGAATTATTAAACCTTGCTGAAGAATTAATGGAACAATCAGTTCACCCCACAATTATTTTCAGAGGTTATAGGAAAGCATTACTCAAAAGTAAAGATTTACTACAAGATTTAGCAACAAAAATAGACATTAATGATACAGAAACTTTAATGAAAGTCGCAGAAACTTCAATGAATAGTAAATTAATTGCTGGTGTAAAAAATCATTTCGCGGATATTGCTGTTAAAGCAGTAAGTCAGATTAAGGAAGAACGTGGAAAAAACATTATGGTTGATTTAGATCAAATTCAAATCATTAAAAAAGAAGGGAAAAGTCTTTTAGATACCAATATCATTGATGGGATTATCGTTGATAAAGAAGTTGTTCATCCTATGATGCCAAAATTAATTAAAAATGCTAGAATTGCTCTAATCGACTCTTCACTAGAAGTGGAAAAGACTGAATTTGATGCTGAAATTCGTGTTCAATCACCAGATCAAATTAACAAATTTCTTGAAGAAGAAGCAAATATGCTTAAAAAACGTGTAGCTAAACTAAAAGATATAGATGCTAACGTTGTTTTCTGTCAAAAAGGAGTTGATGATAAAGCACAAAACTTTCTTGCAAAAGAAGGGATCGTAACTGTACGAAGAGTAAAAAAATCAGATATGGAGAAGTTAGCAAGAGCAACTAATGCAAAGATAATAAATAATATTTTTGAAATTAGTGAGAGTGACTTAGGAGAAGCAGGAAAAGTAGAAGAAAAAAAAGTAGGCGATGATAATATGATCTTCATATCAGAATGTGCACATCCAAAAGCAGTTAGTATACTAATACGAGCAGGAATCGAACATGTCGTTGACGAGGCAGAAAGAATGCTAAATGACGCATTATCAGTAGTTAAAGCAGCTATTGAATTACCTTTCATTTTACCAGGAGGTGGCGCTTCTGAAATTGAACTAGCAAAACAGCTGAGAACATATGCTAGATCAATAGGTGGAAGAGAACAATTGGCAATTGAAGTTTATGCTAATGCTTTAGAAATAATTCCCAAAACTCTTGTTGAAAATGCAGGATATAACCCTGTAGATTTAATAGTTGAACTTAGGTCTAAACATGAAACTGGAGAAGGAAGTTCATTTGGTATCAATATTGACACGGGTAAGCCCGATGATATGGTTAAATTAGGCGTTTTAGAACCATTATCAGTTCTAACCCAAGCAATCCAATCCGCAACTGAAGTTTCTTCTATGATTCTAAAGATTGACGATGTTATTGCAGCTTCTGGTCTTTCAAAAGGACCTGAAGAATAAAGAAGTTTAAAGTTTTTTATTTCTTTTTATCTTTTTTTTAAAAATTATTTATTTCCTTGAACTCATTACCCCAAGAAAATTTTGAGAGAATTAAATTAGCCAAATCCCCAAAATTTGTAATATATAATGCAGCTGCGACAGCTTCTGCAGAACTTAATTTTTCCCATTTACCATAATTTGTGGGATTAGCAGCAATTAATGGGGGTAATTTGCGAACATTCTTAAATTTTAAATTCTGCAAATTTATAATATTTTTCCAAGAGCAATCAATTACAATTAAACCATGTCTAAGAATTAATTTTCTATCTTGATCTGTTAATTGATGTTGTGCAAATGGATTTAAAATAATGGAATTCTTTAAATTTCTATCAATCTTGTATATTATTTTTAAAATTTTAAGCCTACTTAGTTTATAACCAGTACATTTCTTTTGATCACATTCTCGGTAATTAAGGCAAAATAAATTAGGTGTTGTTCTTGCTGAATTAATGCTTTTCATTAGGGTTGTCTAAAAAAAGTCAGTCTATTTACAAAATCAATTAAATATAATTTAATCATACTTAAAACTTGTAAGAACATTTACAGATTTAATAAAGTTTTCAGTTGTTTTTTCAGTACCTAATATTTGTAAAATCGAATTTATAATATTTCTTGATTCACAGATAATAGGAATCCCTCCATATGTTAATTTAAATAAACCAATAAAAGATATATCTTCTATATTTGATGTTTCACCTATGGTCGAGAACTTTATTTTTCCTGAAGGGCAGGCGATTAATCCATAAAAATTTTCAGAATTTTCGCCTGAGATTGCCACGTAACTTAAAAGATCTCCAATAGAACTTCCTACAGATTCTTCTTTCATTTTTTGAAAAGCTACATTAGCATTTGCAGAAAAAGCTTCAATTGATATCGGTAAATCTTGCCCACTTATATCTTTAGCATCCAAAGTTAAACCAGAAGGATTAACTAACCCATATCGTATAAAGATTGGACTTTGAACAGAATCTAGAACTTTGCTTATGGAAGGTAAAGGATTTGATGGTTCAAAATTTTCAGGGTTATAAGATGAGAAGGGAACTTCTGAACCCATTCCAAATAAGTAAATCGCGCTTCGAACTTTATCACAAAAAATTTCAACTTCTCTTTCAGATTCATCTCCACTTCCAAAAAATTCGCCTAATTTTTGTTTTAGATAATACATAGCAGTTGCTAAATTATCTGCATCTATTGGCCATTCCTTGTGATAATCATGCACTATAGTCAAGAGTGTTTCATTAATTCTTATTGTCACTAAACAAACTTTATCAAAATATGAAAAAGAAATAACTTGGTCTTTTATATTTAAATCTTCCCAGTTCTCTTCACTAGCTGAAAAAGCTGCTGATGCTAAACTAGTAATCTGATTTGCATTTAACTCGATTTCGCTCTTTCTTCCTATTTTTGCTATTGAAAGTCCATTTTGATCACATAGGACGACTAAAACAGTACCCTCTGAAGCACGTAGAATAGAAGTCATATGTTTTATTAAAGATTCTCTTACACTCATTAATGAAACCAAGATTTTTTTGTATTATCTCTTTATATTATTTTTGTATTATGTATAATAATAACTTTTTTTCTTTTAATTCAATCGTATTTAAGTTTTTATTCAATCATAAAAAATTTTTTTATATGTAATAATTTTAATTAAATATTAAAACCATCTTATAATATTAAATTGCGGGAATTGCCAAGTTTGGTCAAAGGTTATAATAAACTCGATCTGAAACCGACTATAGGCGGTGGACTTAGAATCCATTCTCATAGGAGTTCGGGAGTTCAAATCTCCCTTCCCGCATACTTGTTTAAATCATTTTTATTTGTTCTCTTTATATAAGAAAAGTAAAATTTTAATGGATTCAAACTCTATCTTTAATACTACTATAGGATTTCTATATATCTATATGAAAAAAATTCTTTAAAATAATAATATCATGCTTCTGTAGTGTAGTTCGGCCAATTTTTCAACAAATTTTGAAGAAAAGGCTTTGCATAGCGGGCCTTCACCCCGCCGACCCGGGTTCAAATCCCGGCAGAAGCAAACAATCTATTTTAGGGAAAGTTCAATCTTTTTAAAATTAAATCCTTTATAAAGAAAAATTATTGAAAAATTCTATTTATAATAAAGGTTCTCAAAAACAATAAAATTCTCTATATAAAGTAAAGAAGTTGCGCCCCCGGCATGGTTATCGTCATTCTCAGAAATTGAACAATGAAATCGAACATGCGACCGCCCGGTTAACAGCCGGGTGCTCTACCTAGCTGAGCTACGGAGGCACAATTATGATATTTTTTTTGATATATTATTTGTATTAAAAATAATATTTAGCTTTTTCTCTATTAATTAAAGCGTATTCAAATTAAATTCGAAAATTAAACACAATATATTAACTTAATCTGATTGAGTAGCATAATAAATTAACCATTTTGCCATAGCTTGAAATGACTCTTTGATATTTATGTTTTCTTTTGATGAACAGAATACACATTGATTACATTTTGCTTTATTGGCATAATCGTTTGCTATATTATAATCTACTTCATGATGATGAAGATCCCATTTCATTCCTAGGAGAATTATTGGGATGAAACCAGCTTTTTGACGTATAATTTTTAACCATTCAGGTATTTCTCTAAATGTGTCATAATCACTAATATCAAAACATATAAATGCTCCACTTGAACCTTTACAATAATCGGGTAAAAGTTCACGGAATCGTTTTTCTCCAGCGAAATCCCAAAGTTGCATTTTAACAGCCTCACCATCGTCTAGCATTTCAGATTTAGTATGAAAACCAGCCCCTATTGTCATTTTATAGCCTTCTTCGAATTTTCCTGTACAGTAACGAGTAATCATTGCAGTTTTTCCTACACCACCAGCACCAGCAATAATTACTTTAAAAATCCATGAGCTCTGCATATTATTCTATCATATATTTTCTGACAAAAAGAATAAGCTTATTTATAAATAATAAAAATTTTGGTTTAAATACTTTTTTGGTTAGTGATTCAAATCTAAAATTTTAAAAAACTATATTTGAAATCTTAGACCATCAGAAGAAAATTTTAAATTAATAAATCTTATCAAATGAATTAGAAGTATTTCATCAAATCTTTTCATTTAAATAAAAAAGATTTTTATAAGATTTTATTCTATTATTTTTTAGATTTAAATTTTTAAAAGTTTTAATAATAAAGGTTGTGATAAGAAAGTATTAAAGACGACGATATTTGTCCTATATGTAGTTTTCCAAAAGAACTATGTATATGTGATAGCCTGAGTGATGATGAGCAACAAATAGTGATCTCTAATGATACAAGGAAATGGGGGAGAGTTGTTACCGTTGTTAGATTTATTGGTAATTTTGATGTAAATTTAAAAAATATACTAACAAAAGCTAAAAAGAAATGCGCTTCTGGAGGGACTGTGAGGGCTAATGAAGTTGAGCTCCAAGGGGATCATCGTTTTAAAATGAAAAAATTCTTAATTGATTTGGGATTCTCAGAGGAAAATATTCTTATTCAAGAATAATCACTTCAATAGATAGGCTATTAAACATATTTAGGAAGTTGGAAAACCTTAGTAATTATATAGATTAATAATAAACTAGTTAAGTATAGTTTTTATGAATTCAGTTATTTATAAAGTAATCTTCAGGGCAATTGAGCAATTTGAAAACAAAAATTTATCTTTAAGCTTTAGAAATTTAGAGCTTGAGATACCAGTATCTCCTCCTAGTTTCTCAAAATTTAGAAAAACAAGTGAAAAAATCAATCAAATTATAAATGTTCAAAACATTGAAGAAGTTATTATTATTGGAAATCCTTCAGTTGATTATTCTTATAATTACTTCCTTGTTATATTATGTATATCTAAATCAGATGGGAAAAAAACAGGATATTTAATTGGTAACGTTAAAAATTTAGGAGATATTATTATAGGAGTTTGGCCTTTTAATATGCCAGTTAAAGATTTAACCAGAAATAAAATTCTAGATTCAATTAATGATATTATAGAGAATCCTGATAAATTTAGTAGTATTTGTTTTATTTCTCAATAAATCCTTAATTATATTTAACTTGAACAATATCTCATTAATGTTTCATAAAGATTAGGTTTCAATCTTTTTCATTATTCTCTCTAATTCCTCGTCAATATCTATATCTCTAAAATCATATACTGAGATCTCATATTGATTTGAAAAATCACTAAATTTAGATCTACCTCTAATGATAATATCTTTCCCGAGAAACTCGGACGACTTCTTCTCAAGAAATTTCTCAAATTCCGGGGTTTCTCTTAGTTGTACAATATTATTGGTTTCTACTCCTATTAATTTCTCTGCTAATTCTCCCATAAAAGTACTTCTTATTGTTCCAGTTCCATCATCAATTATAAGGTTTAAAATCATCCTATATTCAGTATCTTCTGACTTATCACATGTACAATTTTCAACTTTTTTACTGCAATTTTTACATGCTTCATAGACTGTTATTTTATTAAGATCTTTAGCTATGAATCCTTTTATTTCAATTATGCCTGGAGTATTAATTGTATCGATTTTAGTATAATTACCCGTAAAATTAATTGATCTCTCCTTCCCAGACTGTTGAATACTTTTAAGGTTTTTTATTTCTAGATTTATTAACTCCAGAGTCGATTCATTAATTAAAGTTATTTCATTTCTACTTGAAAAATTACTATATTTGACTAATGCATTCTTTAACGTTAATCCTTGACCGACAGTTAATAGTTTTGAATATTCTTCTGCTTTTTCCCGCCAAATTGTTACTCTAATGCCATCGGTATTATCACTAACTATAAATCCTAACAAAGAAATATCTTCTCCAGATTTCAGGGAGATTGATTTTAAGTTATCTAATGAAGTTATAACCCCTTTAAATGACACGATTCCTCTACTATTTTGAAGTTGTCGCACACTTTTTATAGGTTCACCTTTAATATCCAAATCCATCGTCTTTTTTGCTATACTTGTGTTTCTATTTGCTGTTAGTTCTATGGTTTTTGAATCTAAAGTACTCAATCGAGGATTTAAATTAGTAACCGATACTACATCATTAATTTCTAACTCATTCAATTTTTCTGTATCTTCATTCCAAAATGTAATTCTTATTGAACCTGTTGAATCTAATAAAGTTAAAGATTGAACTTTTCCCAATTCACCATCTTTTCTAGTAAATTCTGTTTTAGGGGAGATTTGGATTATCTTTCCTTCTAATGATAAAGAATTAAGATTTAAATTAATATCACTAACATTAATTGGTTTAAATGAAACTTTGGGATATTTTTTATAGTCTACATCTTCTGGTGATAAGATTACTTTTCCATAACTTCCCACATGAATCTCTGTACGTCCATACTTACCTTTTTTTGCTGTACCATTAACAATTTTCACTAATTCATTTTTTTCAAAATTTGGTTCAGTAAAAATATTCACTTGGTTATCCCAGAGTACAATTCTTGCATCTCCAGTATTATCATGTATCAAAAAGGAACCTACGTATCCTTTACTTCCATCATTTCTTTCAAAACTATTAACTTTATAAATTTCTTTGATTCTTCCATATAAAGTTATGTTTTTCATATTCTGAGTAATATCTGATATAAAAATATCAATCTCTTTTAATAAATCCTTATTTTCACTTTTTATATCAACTCCTAACTCTTTTGCAATGATAAACAAAGCACCCTCATCAGAAATTAATCCTTTTAATTCATTCTTCTTGTCTTCTACTAAGTTTTGAATTTCTTTTCTTGTTAGACCTGTATCTTCAATTATTTTATTTATATAAACTTCTGTTTTCATTTCTATCATATTATTTAAAAAAATTGTGTTAATTCTAAAATTATTTTAGTTTGGATTATTTAAAAAAAAAATTATTTAATTGTAATTAAAAAAAGATATTCTTTTAAAATTAAAGAGTATTAGATAAAGGTAATTTTTCAAATCAATAAAATAAGAATTAACATGATTTTTTAAGTTATTTTAAAATTCTTTGGAGTATTTAATGATTAATTAATTCCTAATATAAATGCAAGCCTTCAAAATCATACCTGTAATAGATATTTTAAATTCTACAGCAGTGCACGCCAAAAAAGGAGTAAGAAAAGAATATAAACCGTTAAAGTCCAATTTATTTCAATCTTCAAACCCAATTGAAATTATTAGAAAAATAAAAAAGATATTTAATTTGTTTGAATTCTATATTGCAGATTTAGATGCGATTATTCATAAGAGCCCGAATTTTCAATTATTAAAAAAGCTCTTAAACATATCTGATATTAAAGTAATTTTAGATCCTGGGATTACTGATCTGGAAGAAATCTATTATTATAAGGAATTTAAAATCAAAAAATTAATACTTGGATTGGAAACTATAAAAAGCTTTAAAGTTATTAACCAAAGCTTAGAAGTTCTAAATCAAAGTAATTTAATCATCAGTATTGACATGTATAAAGGAGAGATTTTATCAAAAGCTAAGGGTATAAGGAATAAAAATCCAATAGAGATCATAGAAAGAATCGAATCTTTAGGTATTAAAAGCCTAATTTTACTCGATTTATTCAGAGTAGGCCAGAAAATCGGGGGAATTCCACCTCTTTATCTGAATATATTAAAAAATTTTAACGGAGATATTTTTGTAGGTGGCGGTATAAGAGATTTTAAAGATGTTTTGGATTATAAGGAACAAAACTTCTCAGGTGTATTAATAGCAACAGCTTTATATGATGGAACAATTGATGTTGAAAAATTAAGAAATTTGTAATAAATTAAAAATATTAATCCATAAAAATTACTCCAGAACTTGAGACGTTCAAAGATTTTTTGCACACTGGACAAGTATGTTTCATTCTAACCCAATCTGTTAAATGCTCTTTATGAGCTTTTGCTTCGCATATAGGACAACCAGTCACTTCATCAAAAATCTCGATATTTTTTCCACATACAGAACATTTGGTTTTTGATGCAGTTGATATTCTTATTAGTCCTTTTTTAATATCTAACGTTACTTTTTCTGTGTTTTCAGCATTGGGATTAATTTGTTTCAATTCATCTTTAGTGTCTACGCAGAATATTGATCCTTCTGTATCATCCTTCTTATTTCCAATCCAAACCACTTTACCTTTGAAATAGCTCGACCCTTGATCCTCTAATGTTAAGTCTAGATTTCGATCTTCCATAACATAGGTTTGAATAACTTTCGTATATTTCAAGTCTAAATTTGATGATAATTGCTTAATTACTTCTATTGGCTCTTTGAATACTTCAGTAGTAATATCCACTTTTGTTATCTCTTTTGGCGACATAATAAATTTGTGATCTTTTTTTTATATTTAATAAAAATGATTTGATTTAAATTTTTATATAAAATTATTAAAAAATAAACATTTTGGAATTTTGAGATCTAGTATAAAAATTTTAAGTCTAACCCTTTTTTCAATTTATTCAATAATTTCAAATTTTCCATATAATTTATTACTCAACTAATGAATCAATACTATGGAATCTATTTTCTCAATTTAAATCCTAAATAAATTTTTTAATATTTTTGCATTATATAAGATACACCTTGTCCCATAAAGTTAAACTTTTAATCAGCCCTAAATCAATCAAAGAAGCAAAGATTATTGTGGCTAATCAAGTGGAATATATTGATTGTAAAAATCCTGATGAGGGATCGTTAGGAGCAAATTTTCCTTGGATCATTAGTGAAATGAAGAGTTTAATCCCATCGGATAGTGCTCAACTTTTAAGCGCAACAATTGGAGACTTTCCAAATTTACCTGGTTCAGCTTCATTAGCAGCTCTTGGTGCTGCGGTGTCGGGTGCAGATATAATCAAAGTTGGTTTAAAGGGCCCTAAAGATGAAAAAATGGGAATAAAACTAATGAAAAAAGTAGTAAAAGCAGTAAAAGATTATAATGATAAAATAAAAGTTGTTGCTGCTGGATATGCTGATCGAATTAGAATGAATTCTTCACCTGAGTTTATGAGTATCCCCTCAATTGCTTTAGAATCTGGGGCCGATATTGCGATGCTTGACACATATGTTAAAGATCATTTAGGATTATTTGATTTCTTATCAGTCAATCAACTAATTCAATTTAAAAATAAAGCGAAAGAGTTTGATCTTGAAGTAGCATTAGCTGGAAATTTAAGGAAAAAAGATATTCCCTTAATAATTAATATTTCACCTGATATCATAGGAGTCAGATCTGTTGTTTGTGAAGGATATGATAGAATTAATGGTTCAATCAAAGCAGAGCTTATTGAAGAGTTAAAGACGGAATTTTCTAAAGGTTATGCGATAGATATTTAACTATTTCAAGAAAGCAATCAATCTTCGTAAAAAATAAATGAATAGTATTTAACTCATCATAAATTTCAATTATTCTTTAAAATAATAGATTTATTTTGGTGTATAGAAAAATCAAATATTTTAATCTCGGGTTTATAGGACTCCATCACATCTAAAACCTCTTTTTCACCTTTTTCTCTGCATATTGCATAAACAGAGCGACCTA
The DNA here is from genome assembly GCA_048941185.1 of Promethearchaeota archaeon. Taxonomy (GTDB): domain Archaea; phylum Asgardarchaeota; class Lokiarchaeia; order Sigyniarchaeales; family SOKP01; genus Loki-b32. The sequence continues at coordinate 28,462 of JBHLNW010000022.1, read as the reverse complement.
ATTGATTCATACTTGCGCCAATAATATCTAGTCTGTTTAGGTCATCGATTAATTCTTTTATTTTTGGTAATTCTAAGATTTCGAGGATCTCTGTACTTTTTACAAAATCTAGAGATATATTCATAAATGCTTTTAAATTAGGATTTTTAATTAATTTTGTTAGTGCTTTTCTCCCAGCTTCCTTTATTTTAAGACTTAAAATAGGATCTGTTAACACAGATTTTGTATGAATCATACCAAAAGAACCAGATATAACTTTTATATTTGCTGGAGTAATAATTCGTTCATATAAACATGGGTATCCTGGTTCTTTCAGGATCCCCATACCACCATTCAATTGACCGCATACGGTCCCCAATCCTGTATGGTTTACTACTTCTGCAATATGAGCTATTCTACCTTTTTCATTATCTGATAATCCTAAATTAAGTAAACGATCCAAACCAAAGATCGTTCCTAATGCACCTGCTCCACTAGCACCATACCCACATCCAACTGGTAGATCAAAAAAATGATTAATTCTTATATTATAGGGGGTCTTAATTTTTTTTTTAATGTAATCAACAATAAAAGATGTTGTTTCAGCTTTATGATTCATCCTCTTACCGTTGATGTAGATTTTTACCTTGAAATCATCATTACTATTAAGAATTTCTCCAATAATTTCTGTTTTTCCTTTAGCACTTAAACAAAATCCAGCTCCTCGAGAACCGATTCTTTCTGGGTCTCTAATTTTAACCCCATTAACTTTATCAACAATCTCAAAAAATCCAGAGATTCTATGTGGTACTTCAATAATTACTTTTTTAATTCCTTTAGACATTAACCTAAAATAACTTAATTTATCTAATTCACTATATATTATTACAAAGAAGATTTCAATGAAAATATTATGAAAGGAAATAATGTGATTAAAATAGGCGGATCATTATTATTTACAGACGCTAAAGAACTTAATATAGTAAAGATTAAAAAATTCTGCCAAATCTTAAAAAATAGTAAAAAATCTGGAATTCATGTTATTGTATGCGGTGGTGGAATAATTGCACGGGACTATATAAATGCAGTAAGATCATTTCAGGCAAATGAAGCATTATGTGACACATTTGGAATTGATCTATCTCGTATAAATTCAAAATTGATAATAGCTTCTCTTCAAGATTTCGCGTATCCATTAGTTCCAAAATCGATAGAAGAACTTTCTACAGCATTATTATTTGATAAGACCATAGTTATGGGCGGTTTGCAACCGGGACAATCTACCACATCTGTTGCTCTTGAAGTAGCAGAGTTCATAAATGCAGAAGAACTAGTAATTCTAACAGATGTTAAAGGAATTTATGATAAAGACCCAAAGAAATATAAAGATGCTAAATTGTTTAAAAATTTAACATATGATGAATTACAAGAAATAATTATAAATTCATTTGGAGATAAACAAGCAGCAGCAGGAGAATATCGTATATTTGACGCAGTTTCTTTACAAATTTTAAAAAGAAGTAAAATAAAAATTATTATTATGTCTGGTGAAGATTTAGAAGAATTTGAAAAATATTGGAACGGTGAGGAAGATATATCTTGTACTATTATTACTGAATAAAAATCTTTGATAAATTATTTTAATCTTCTAAATTTTATTATCCTATATTAATCGTTTTAAAATCGAGTTAAAAAATGTCTCAATCTTCATGGAAAGATCAAATCAAACAGAAATGGGGGCCTCATAGTCATTGTCCTATTTGCGGTAAAGCAATGGCAACCGATAAAAAGTTTTGCAGTCAATCTTGTAAAGATAATTATTTTCAATCTGAGAAGAAGCAGAAAAGAAAGGGGAGATTGCAATGTGTTTTCTTAATTGTAATGCTAGTTGTAATGATGTTAGTGATGTTTATACTTCCATTATTTGGGCAGGGATAACCAAGTTGGTCAACGGTGCCGGACATTTTTAGAATATAAACCTTATTAACCGGACTCAAGATCTATTTATTATATTATCCGTTGATTAACATAATAAGTAATGGGATATCCGGTGAGATAGCTCTTCGTGGGTTCGAATCCCACTCCCTGCATTATTCTAATTTTTTGAGTGTTCCCTCCAAAATTTTTTTGAGAAAATTTACTAATGGTTTAATTATCCCTTCATTGCTCTTTTTATTTTTTAAAAATAAAAGTAGAAGGACTGGGGCTTTTAGAATGCTCGTTGCTTTTTCTGCAATAATAGTACTTAATAATTTAGTATTCATACCAAACAGACTATAAGACGCTGTTGGTGATTTTATCCCTTCAATCGAAGATGGACTGCTTAGCGTTACATTCCCTATACCCATATCTGGTTGATCAGAAATCAACAAAAGAAAACTCTTATGTAATTTAAAAAGATATAAATATATTACAGTATCATCAATTTCTATTTTCTCTTCAACTAAAAGCTTCATTTTGATGAATTAATCTTTTTTTAAATGATAAATAAATTGGTTTTCCTTATGAGATTTTAAATGTGAGTATTTTTTACTCAGAAGATATTATTACATCAGATAATCTCTGTCTTCGGATGTCAAAATCATGATCTAGGTGGATTGTTAGACAATGCTGATCCTCATTTCGAAGATTTTTATGAACATAGCTTATCGGAACTACAGGTAATTCCGAATCTAATACTGCTTTTTTTGGAACTGGAACTGGGATAACTGCTTCGCACCTCTCACAATTTACTAATACAACTTTTATATCATGCGATTCATATTTTTTCATTCTTTTTAATACGTCATTTGATAATTTTGATGTATCTAAAGTTAATTTTTCTTTTTTCTTTGGTGCTTCGGGAACAACTGGAATTTCTAAGTTCAAATATTCTTTTGTCAAATAGTCTGAATTTGCTTCATTCTCATCTTTAGAAGGGATTTCTGAGTTTCCAGCATTCTCAGGTTTTTTAGGTGTAATTTCATTTTTTTTTTTTTTAAATTTAGATGTTTTGGTTTCACTACTTTTATCTTTTTTAGTCAAGAATCTCACACTTTTTGGAAAAATGAATTTTTTTAATAATATGATAACCTAAAATAATTAAAAATTTATTTATTTGGAATTTGAAATTATCATTTCTGTCTATAATCATAGGGTACTAAATAAATTACGAAAAATATTATATTCAGTGAATAAATTATTGCGACAACAATAATTAAACAGATATTATATATTAGTTAATTAAACCCCAAATATTTGTCTCAATTCATTATAAATTTTTGAGAGTTCTGAAATTATTTGAGTATTGTTTTGTTGAAGATAATAATTAATATAACCAGCTAAACCTTCACTATCTTTGATCCAGTCCAAAAATGATTGAATTTCTCCTTTTAGTTGAGGATCTACACTTGGCTCTACATCAACTGAAGTAGTAACTCCAACAGAAGTAGTTCCACCCATTTCAGATGCTTTTTGACCCATTTGAGAAATAGAATCAAGATAAGGTCCTTGTGTACTCATAGACCCTACAGCTCTTTGAACATCCATTATAGCCCCCCGAGCATCTCCATCTGGCTGAAGATAACAAATAATTGCATGCTCTTCATCTTTTGCAGCACAAATACTTCCCTCACCTTTTAAAGATATTGCAACTAAACGCTCAGGCTCCATTTGTAATATTGAATATTTTACACCAGAAACCATTACGAATTGAGCGTTTTGACCAACCCAACTTGATAATACTCTATCAATATCTCCGCTAATATCCCAATTATCTGTTGTATAAAGAATTTGTTTGTTTTTAATTACTGCTGCTGCTATAATGTTAGGATCTGCTTGCATCAAATTATATACTGCTGTTGCAGAATCTACTGGCATCTTTTTTCCTCATTCTTTTGGTAATTATTATTAAAAATATTATCTAAAGTCATTAAGTTTTGTTATAAAATAATTATATACTAATTTATTAAAAATTTATCGATAACATAATTTTAATCTATTTTTTTCTGTGTTTTTATATTAATTTTCCCGAATTTTGGTTTATCAAAAGTTTCAATTTGGTTAATATCCGTTTGAGAATCTTCTTTATAGTTATCTTTAAAGAAAATTCTATTTGTAAAAAATAACCTATGATAAAGCTCATTCTTTTTTAAACTCTCTAAATGATTATCTAAGTTTTTAGCATTTTTAAATAATTTACCGCAAATAGGGCAACTCAAATAATGTTTTTCTAAAATTACTTTTGGATTTTTAACAATAACCGGATAATTTTTTTTTATGTTAAATAACCCTTTACGATGCCGACAATTATGTCTTACCAATTTTCCATAAGGGGGATATTCAAAAAAAACTCGACTTCCATGGGCACATTCCCAATATAATACACTAGATTTACATTTTGGACATGTCGATTGAAAAGAGCGCAGATAACAATGCTTTCCATGAGACTTATAATAATGTCGCATTATATTAAAGAAAAGAAAGAACTTATAAAAATCTTACGATCTATTTTAAGATTCAAATCTTTTAAACTGAGGTTTTTATTAATAGACAAGTCTTTAAAACGCAAACATTTAAATGTGCGAGTTCAATTATGAAAAATAAAGAAGAGAATTTTTAAAGGGTTGGCATAATTGGATCTTACATTCCCTCAAAAAAATTTCACTTTATGCCCAGAATGTGGTAATGAAAATATAATATCTGATGAATCTCGTGGGGAGATCATTTGTAATGTATGTGGTTTAGTGTTAAGCCAAAGACTTATAGATAATGGTCCTGAGTGGCGAGCTTTCACATCTGAAGAAGCTAATAAAAAAGTGAGAGTAGGAGCTCCTACTACTCTTACTCTTCATGATAAAGGGCTGAGTACAATGATTGGTTGGAAGAATAAAGATGCATTTGGAAAGACCATTAGTCCTAAAATGAAAGCAGAAGTGTATCGATTAAGAAAATGGCATGTAAGAACAAGAACTAATAAATCTATTGATAGAAATTTAGCTTATGCAATGAATGAATTAGATAGATTTTCTTCGCAATTAAATTTATCAAAAGATTTGAAGGAATCTGCTGCTCATATTTATCGAAAAATGGCTAATAAAAACTTAATTAGGGGAAGATCTATTGAAGCAATGTTAATCGCTTCAATTTATCTATCCTGCAGATTAAATACCATACCAAAAACTCTCGATGATTTTATTGAATTTGCCTCAGTTGATAAAAAAAAAGTGGCTCGGTGTTATAGATTAATACTAAAAGAGCTTAAATTAAATATAAAAGTTTCTTCTCCAATTAATTTTATTCCAAGGTTTTGTGCAGAATTAAAACTTTCTGGAAGAACTCAGAATAGAGCCGCTTCAATTTTAAAACTTGCTAAAAAATATCGTATCACAGCAGGGAAAGCACCTACTGGACTTGCTGGTGCAGCATTATATGTTGCAGCAATACAAGAAGGAGAACGACGTACTCAAAAAGAAATTTCTATAGCCGCTGGTGTTACTGAAGCAACTATTAGAAATCGATACAAAGAGTTAGTTAGCCATTTAAAATTCGAGATAAATACCCCGTAAAAATCTCTTCTTTTTGCAATTAAAATTGGAAAAATTTTAAACTACAATGAATAAAAAAATAGGAATTATTGAACTTTAAGTCGTTTAATTACATCTGGTCTTTTCTTATATAAAATACGAAATCCACAGTGAGAACATTTAATACCTGGAAGAGCGCTTAATTCTTTTTTGCTAACTTCCTTCCCGCAACTCTTCCGAGCACATACATATTTCATATTTAATTTAAATTAACCATAATTAAAATACTTTTTCCTTAAATCCTACAAGAATAGAGAGTCTATCTATGAAAAAGCAATTATAAAATATCAGATATATAAGGACTTTCGCTTATCCTCTGCATCTACCACCTGTAAAGAATCGAGATCCTTTTCTAGTTGATCTCTTTTAATTTGAAGATTTTTAGTAATATCCTCAATATTTTCTAATGTGTACTTCTTTTTAATCGGCAATGTAAAGGATTTTTTAAGCATTTCTAAGAGAGTAATTGAAGCTTTCAAATCTGTTATATCTTCATTAATCATTGCAATATTATCCGTTTCAGCTAAAAAAACTAACCCATCAATGTTAAATCGAGCTTTTGCTAATGTGGGAATTAATCCATTTGCCCCAATAATTACTCCTTTTTGTATTTTTTGACAATTGCTTTCGGTTAAATAATGTGTTAATAACTCTTGGTTTGTTGAGCTAAGATAGATCTTTGGTAATTTTGTGTTAATTTTTCTACTACTAACAGGATAGGCTCCTAAGGCAATTATTAATTTTATTCCATATTCCTGAATAAGTTCAGTAAGAAAATTAGATATTTTATATATTCCTTTTGGAGTAAGACTTTGGGCATCAGCGGTTATTAAAACTAAATCTCTCAACTCATTCGGATCTTTCCAATATAATATCTCTGCTTTAGGAGCAGATAATAAACTATCATCCACAATAGCTCCTGCAGGATAATCATCAAAAATAATATCAACTAAATTTTGAGCATTAAGTTGACCAATAAGAGAATCTAAGGCAAATTTACCAACATCGGCTATTCCCGGCATTCCTAGGATACATATTGGCCTTATAAAATCTTCTTTCTTTAAATTAGCATGTTTTATAATTCTAATTCCTTCCATAAATTAAACCTTATATGTTTAAAATTGTCCCTAATAATAGGGTGATTTTATCGATTTAAAAACAATGTATTATCCTAGTAGACACAAGATTTATTGTAAAAGTAATATAATCATATTATCCGAAAATTAAATTGATGATTAACTCTTATTTTAATTGTTGAACAAAATTTTTTCTTAAGATGTCGGAAAAATATACATGCCGAATGTGTGGTACATGTTGTCATGAGGTTCCTGGTGATTATGTAAAAAGAATCCCAATTTATCCAGAGGAAGCAGATAAATTAATTGAAATAGCAAAAGAATACAAAATTAAATTTAAAATTATTGAAGATTTAGTTTTTCCCGATATAAAAAATAAAAAAATTTTGATTTTAACTTATCGTATTAGATTAGATAATGAAAAACAGGGATGTCCTTTTTACAATGACCAAAATGGATGTACTGTCCATGATTCTAAACCACTAGCTTGTCAAGCGTATCCTTTGGCATTAAAACGCGTTGATGCTTTCAATTTTGAGATATCAATAGATCCTTTATGCAATTTTGTTATTGAAAACTATAATAAATTAGAAGATTTGGATTTATCTCAATTGAAAGAGGTGTTTAAAGAAGAATATCCCAAAGCGGACAGGTTTTATCGAAAGAATAAGAAACTCATGCTCAAAATAAGAAAATTAGAAGCTACAAAAAATATTTTAATACCACGTGAGATTAGTTTAGATGAATTTAACACCTATTTACGAAATTGGGAAAGAAAAGAAATCGTTGTTCAATAATTTTTAAGTTATACTTAGATTTTAAGTTTTAAATTACTAACAAACTCTTTAAATTGACTATCTTCTAAGGTTACTCTTTCAAATTTATCTAAAGCCTCACTTATTATTTGTGCCAAAATATGCTTACAAAATTTGCGCTTTTTCTTAATAACTACATTTTTATAGAAATCTTGACATGAACAATATAATCTAGGATAAATCATATGCTCTTGATTTTCTCCTTTAGCTGCCCATATGATCCTATTTGAAGGTTTATAAGTATATTTTATTATTCCTCTCTTTAACACTTCTAATACATTTGTAGATTTATCAGGAAAAATTGTCTCTATAAATGTGATGAATTCCTCATCGATTACTTGTTTTTCCTTGACCTTATTAAAAATTTGAAAAAATAAACGTCTCGACATCTCTATACATCTCTTAAACCTAAAAATTAACCATGCTGATAAATCCTTACTTTTTTGTTTTTAGGATATATATTGTTAAGAAACCTTCATTATTCGAATTTTTTCTATAATTTGATATTAAAATATCGAAGTTTATATTCTTTATTTTTAATTCATCAATACTATAAAAATTAAATTATCCAAATTAAAGTTAATGAAGTGCTATAATGCCAGAACATGGTCCATGGGGTACAGTAATACCATAAGAATCTTACTATGAGAGGCAGTTATTCCCTCCTTTTTTCTATTAAACATAACTGCTAAGTTTAGCTATCAACTAATTCTTGGAATTTATTTATAGAGAATTCAAAGGTTAACTTTTGAATAATCATATTATTAGTTTTTGGTGTAATTTTGAAAAAAAAAAATTCGTGGTTTATAACAATAAATAAAGAAATCATATTGCTTAATTTTCAAATTTATAAAACTAAATTAAATAATGAAAAAATTATATAATAAAAAATTCAGGTGCAAAATATCATGCCAATAGAGGGAGGCGGAACTACAGTACCATAAAGTTCTCTTAAAGAGAACAATTATTTTTTTTCACTATTTTTTAAAAACAATTTTCAAGTTTATTTCAAAATAATTCACAAGGTAATGTTTGTTCGGTTAATAATCTACGAAATTGTTCTGGAGATGGTCTTTTTCCAAACTTTTCTGTTATAAGGCGTTCTCCTTGGTATACCATTATATAAGAGCCCCATAATTCATCTGATATAAACTCAATTATTCCTTTAATTCCTTCTTCTGGAATTACTTTGAAACTCTCTGCATATTTTATCAAATCCTTTTCTAATAAGCCATCTACATATTTATAATAAGCTAAATTACATTGAAGCCTTCTAAATCCTTCTCTAATTTCTTTTTGTTGAATTAAGATATCCAAACTATCTTCGATTTCTGGATTTGCACAGAAATTTTCTAAAGAAATTTTTACACTTTCCAAGGGATCAAAAATCACTCTTTCAGCTACTTGACCAATTCCCTCTGAAATTACCATCTCAGGAGTATATATTGATAGTAAGGAACATTCAAAACATCCTTTTGATCGATATAATAAATAATCCTTCATAGTTCGTTCCGTATGATGTCCGGGGTACACTTCATGACATGTTAGATATAATAATGAGGTCCAATACTGAATTCTGTTTATATTTATTTCAACCCTTGAATTATAATTTCCTTGATACCAATCATAGGCTGTCCAACTCTGATTCTCTACTTCCGTTATCTCTATTGACTCATTGTTAGGCAACAAATTTGGAAAGACTTCAATTGTTCGATTTTTCGTTAAATTAATTGCTTTTATAAAGAGATTTTTTACTTTATCCTTTGGGATAATTCTTTGTGCTGAATATTTTTTAATCCTATTATTTAAAGACCCCTTTCCTTTATATAAATCATTAGCTCTTGAAGTAAGATGATAAAAATAATCATCCTTATACAGGATAGGCTTAAAAGCAAATAGTCTTTCAACTTGTTCTAAATACGAGATCTTTTCTCCATTTAATTTTCTCAATACTGTATCAAATGCAATTAGATTTTTGTTCAAGAAGTTCTTACGTTTTTCTTCAAATCCCTGGTCTCTTATTTGAACCATAAGACTTTTGCAATCTTGTAGAAGTTTTTTAGGAGAGACTTTTTCCTCGATATCTATTGCTGTTTTAATTTCTGAAGGGCCATAGTAGTGCTCAACATAACCCTTTATATGTTTGTTGATTCTCAATCCTAACGTTAGATAACTTTTAGCAAAATAATCTAAATTCATTTCCGACGGTTTAAGCTCTTAAATAATTATTTTAATATTTTTTTCAAGTTTCGCCTAAGAATTTTATTATAACTTTATTTTTAAATTTTGTATTTTGTTTTGGACTGGTAAATTATTTGAATAATAAATTATAGAAACGATACAATCATTTTCTTCCTTTTAATCTTATTAAATTAATCCTTCAAATTTTCCTCTTGAGTTCTTATATAATTATTTGGTTGAGTATCCTGTAACTTACATTTTTTTTTAAATTTACATTACAAACTTATTTTTTTTATGAATAATAGTATATTTAATAATAGCTTATGTGTTTCAGCTTAAGCCACATTTTATAAATAAGTAGGTTCGTTAACTTGTTGAATAATATTTTATACCTTCCAACTCGATTTTTTCCTTCAATAGCAGGTGCTGAATTCTATTTTCAACGCATAGCAGAGATCTTAACAAAAAAATATAATTATAAAATAGATATATTCACATCAAATGCTTTAGATTTTAGAGCATTAAGAGACTCGGGCGGTAAAACTATAAGTCCAAGTAATAAATATTTTGACCAAGTGAATAATCTAACTATAAAAAGATTTCCAGTAAATTATAAAACTTCTACTAAAGAAATTCTAAATAAACTAAAAGCAATTCCAGCATATAATAAACTAAATCTAGATGATCTATCTATCAAATTATTCATAAAAAATGGACCTTATTTAGAAGATTTATTAAAATTTTTATTGAATATGCCAGATATCAATTATGAATTAATTCATTCCACCTTTTTCCCGTATTTCAATTGTATTATAAGTTTAATTATTGGGACTTTTATTAATAAACCAAAGATTTGCACTCCATTTTTCCATTTTTCCAATCCCCGATATTCTGATAATAAAATGATAGAAGTCCTAAAAAAGTTTGATTTGTTAATTGCATGTACAAATCTTGAGAAAAATTTCTTGATTAAAAACTATAAAATCTCTTCAGATAAAATTAAAGTTATTCCAATGGGTGTGGATCACTTATACTTTGATAAAACTGCTGAAAAGTCTTCAAAGGAGTATTCCTTTAAACAGAAATATTTCAATAAAAAAGAAAAAAACTATAAATTAATTTTGTTTTGTGGATACAAAAATTATGAAAAGGGAGCTCTTTCAATTCTAAAATCAATACCATATATTCTTAAAAAAGAAAATAAAGTCTATTTTGTCTTTATTGGCCCCTCAACAATGGCTTTTAATCAAGAATTATCAAAAATTTCTAAACTCGAAAGCACAAGAATTATCAATCTCACTCCTGATAATTTAACTGGATATTTTGATAAAAAGAAAATCGCCGCATTTAAAGAAGCAGATATTTATTTAATGCCTAGTCGAAGCGATGCTTTTGGAATATCCTTTTTGGAAGCTTGGTCTGCAAAAAAACCTGTTATAGGAGCTAACATTGGTGCAACTCCTGATGTAATTAAGGAAAATGTTGATGGGTTACTAGTTGAATTTGATAATCCTGAAGATATTGCCCAAAAAGTTATTTTCTTACTTAAAAATAAGAAATTGAGGAAAAAATATGGTTCTGCTGGCCATTTAAAAGTATCCCAAAAATTTTCATGGGATATTGTTGCTCAAGAAACACATAACACATATCAAAATTTAATAAAAAAATGGAATTGATAAGAATATGAAAATTATATCTGGAAATCCATATTTAATAAAAAAGGAAGGAAAAATTTACCTTGATAATATACAATTAAATGAAATTACCAAAAGATTTAAAACTCCACTACTAATTTTCTTGGAAAATAGAATCAGAGATAATATTAGAACTTTTAATCAAGTCTTTAACTCAGAATTCGATGGTTTTCACTGTTATTATTCATTCAAAGCGAATTTTCTTTCTGAAATATGTAAAATCGTTCTTTCTGAAGGAATTGGAGCAGAAATTGTAGGGATACCAGAATTGAAGTTAGCACTAAAACTTGGGTTCCCTTCTGATAAAATAATAGTTGGCGGGCCATATTTATCAAAAAAATTGATAGATTTGAGCATAAAAAATAGAATAAAAGAAATAATAATTTATGATTTAAGTGATCTAAGAAAAGTTAATTCGATTGCTCAGAATTATAATTATATCCAAGATATTTGTCTTCGAGTAAATTCTCACAAATATAATAGTAAATTGGGAGTTAAATTGGATGCCGGGAAAATAAACCAATTTGAAAAATTATATAAAAATTATCAAAATATCCGTATTACAACAATTTTATCTCATTATAGCACTCAAATGAATAATATTGAACAATTTAAACAAAACATCTCCTCAATAGCATACAATCTAAGGCTATTATCCGATCATGGAATAAATATCGATAATATTAACCTTGGAGGGGGCTTTCCAGAAGCAACTATTATGCCCAAAAATCAATTAGAATACATTGCTAGAGAAATAAAATCATCTTTAGACGAATACAAAATCAAATATAAGCATATTTATTTTGAACCTGGCAGGTATTTTGTTGGAGATGCTGGTTTATTTATATCAAAAATAGTAAAGGTTAGTGAAAAAAGATGGATTTTTTTAAATATTGGGAATCATATTTGCCCAAAGTTTGCACGCTGTTCTTTAAGATTCTATAATGCATCAAAGATTGATAACCCACATAAATACAAGACTTCTATTGCGGGTATTATCCCTACTGATCAAGACGTATTAGCAAAAGATTATTTTTTCACTGAAGATTTACTCGAAGGTGATAAAGTGCTTGTTACTAATATTGGGGCCTATTGCTTAACTTTTTCAAATAGGTTTCCGTATTTATTGCCAAAAATTCTTCTCATTAATAAAAATAGTTTAATATTAATCTTTGATCCCGATAAAGATGGAGATTTTTCATTAAATTGAATTCAGTAGTAAAAATAGGTAACATCATTATATAATATTTCCATATTACATTAATTCTAATTTTTTCATTTCGATTATTTGTGCAAATTAAATTGAAATTAGATTGAATATGGAATCATTTATAAAAAATGCACGCAAACGAGAAATAATTCGCCCTCAGATCGAAAGCTTTGGTTATGCTAATATTAAAATTATCGGATGTGGTGGTGCTGGAAACAACACAGTTAATAGACTAATGAAAATAGGGATTAGAGGAGCAAAATGTGTAGCAGTTAATACAGATTGTCAACATTTAGATAGTGTCGAATCACACATCAAAATATTAATTGGAAAGAATCTAACTAAAGGTCTAGGGGCAGGTGGAAATCCTGAAATTGGTAGGGCAGCAGCTGAAGAATCTCGAGAGGATTTAACAAAGATTCTAAGAGATTCAAATTTAGTATTCATTACATGTGGAGAAGGAGGGGGAACTGGAACCGGCAGTGCTCCTATTATAGCAGAAATTGCAAAATTGGAAGGAGCAATCGTTGTAGGTGTAGTGACTTTACCATTTGAAACAGAAATTGGACGAATTGATAAAGCTAAGGCGGGATTAAATCAATTAAAGCGTTATGTAGATACTTTAGTTGTAATAGATAACAATAGATTACTAGAAATAGCTCCGAATTTACCTATTATTGAGGCTTTCAGTGTAGCTGATGAAGTTTTAGCTACTATGGTTAAAGGCATCACAGAAACAATTTCATTACCTTCCTTAATTAATCTGGATTTTGCTGATGTACGAACTATCTTAAGCACTGGAGGCGTTGCCATCGTTGGAGTTGGTGAATCTGATGGTAAAGAGAATAGAGTTGAAGATGCAATCAATGATGCGCTTAATACTCCTTTATTAGATGTGAGTATTGATGGTGCTAAAGGTGCTTTAATTCACATATGCGGAGGAAACGATATGACTTTGGCAGAAGCAAACTCAGTAGCTAAGAAAATTTCAGAAAAAATGGATGTAAATGATTCGATGGTAATTTGGGGTGCTCGAGTATCAGATGAGTTTGATGGACTTTTAAGAGTGATGCTTTTAATAACTGGTATTAAATCTCCTCAAATTTTTGGTAGTGGTTATTCCTTTAATAAATCGATTTATAACACTAATGTTAAAAAGAGTTCAAAAATTGGCTTGTCTGATGATATTTTCAATATAGGCGAAATTACATTTGATTAAAATAATTTTACCACCCCTTTTTATAATCCTTTGTATACACTTTTATATGAAAAACCATTTTATACCTGAGACTCAAGCAGAGATAAATAGAATTATTAATAAAATTCAGAAATGGGAAAATCTCTTTGAATTAAAAACCGAGTTATATTTTAATGGATGGGCGATTTTTTTAAGAGAAAAAAATCTGTATCCTCGTTATATAATTATTTTTAAATCCTATGATACTACCCATTATTCAATTAAAAGTTTTGAAATTCATCTTATAAATTACCACAAAGAAGAATATAAAGAACTCTACTCGAATGATCAAATAGAGGATTCAAATTCTATGTTAAAGGAATTAAAAGAAATCATATATGGAAAGGATTTAATTAAGAGTGCATCAGAAATTTATAAAAATGCATTTATCAAATAACGATTAAAATTCAGGTTTATACAATTGCCTAAATTGCTCTTTTTTCTTTTCACTGTATTTATCCTCAAGAAACCTTAAAACGACATGGTGTGGTATTCCATTTATCAACATACTTACCGCTTTTCTAGCAATTTGCAAATTATCATAATCTGCAATAATTGAAACCGTTTTACCATACACAGAAATAAAACTTTCAGCATATTTCTCAATTGCTTTTCTTATCTCTCCATTTCTACCAATAATTCTCCCTTTTACCCGTTTTATACGTTTATCCGATTTTCCAACTATTTGTATAAGATTGAAAACCTCAAGATCAAAATTTTCATCTAATAATTTCATAGCTTTTATAGGATTAAAACCTCTATTTATCGCATTAGCTATTTTTTGTGCTGTGAAAATATTTAGGGGCATATAATTTGGATCTTCTGGTTTCGCTAGTATATCACAATTACCTGTTTTACTATCTAAATCAATTCTAACTCCTAATTTATCTTCAATCTCCTTTTTAATTTCTCCATCTTTCCCTATCAAAACAGCTATACGATTTTTCCCGATCTTCATTTTAATGTTTTTTGACTATAAATTTTTCAATTTTTCTAATTTTTTATTTATCAATATTTATAACTTCATAATAAAAATCTTCAGGATCTGGTGTGTCTATTCCTAATTTTTCAAAGTATTTAAAAATATTTTTTATATCTCTTACTAAAAATCCTTCTGCTTTTGGATGGTGAATTGAGATAGCTTGAGATATATCAATTATAACGGGTTTCTGATTGTGATATAAAATGTTAAACTCACTGAGATCTCCATGAACTAGTTTTGCTTCTTGATATAATTTTTTTATAAATGATAATAATTCATTCATTAGATTTATTGGTTCTTTTGGATTTTTTATATCCTTTAGAACTGGAGCCGGAATAGATTCAAATCCTATATATTCCATGATCAAAATATTATCTTTAATAAATAAGGGTTTTGGAACACTTAAACCTACTTTATATGCTCTTTTAAGATTTTTAAACTCTTTACTTGCCCATAAAAAAATAATCTTTGAAATATTTTTAGGTATATTTTTAAATCTAGGATCTCCTATAATATAATTTCTCATCCATTTTGATGTATTACTATCAATCTTATATATTTTAATAGCAACTTCATTTCCTTTTAAATCATATCCTAGATAAATATTTGCTTCCTTTCCAGCAGAAACTATACCTTCTACTCGTTCTAAAGGACCATTTATTAATAATTTATTTAATGAAAAAACTGTCCTTTCATCAAAAACAGATTCTATTGCCGATTTTTTTTTCGATTGATCTATTTTCTTTATTCTCTTAGTATCTATATTTGCCTTTTGTAAATCATCTATGTCTGTATCGAAATCTTTATCAAGATCCTCATCCAACATGTTTTCAAAATCATCATCAACTTCTTTATTGTCTTCTCCCAATCCTCTTTCCCCTAATCTTTTTTTTTAATTAATTTTTCATTAAAGAGAAAAGAAAAGTCCTTTATCAATTTTGAGTTATTTTGAGTACGGAGAATTACTTTATTTTTAGTAAAACTCTCAACTCTAAAATTTTGGTTCTCAATTGAAAATGCCTCATTAATGCTTACTGGTAAAAATTTAATTAGAGATTTAAATCGATACAGATTCTTGCCTCTCTGAATATCCCTTCCTACTAATTTCTTTGATCTTTTAAATACAAAATGATATTTTGACTTTAGAAACGTTATTAAATGATTCATTAACTCATTTGTACTAAGATATAAATCTATTCCATATTTTTGATCCTCAATTTTTGATATATACTGCTTGTGATCTTTTTCAAATATCCTTTCTACATATTCGTTAATCTCATCTAAGATTCTTTTAAGTAAGTCGAATTGATCCTCATTTTTAACTCTTAATTGAATGATCGAGAGATAATAAGTTCCGCTTCTTAGATTTGCACAATTTTTACATAACATATAATTTAGATTTATTTTTATTGTCTGAGCATACACTATATTTAAATCCTTCTTTAAAACACCTTGAATCGATGCTTCAAGAGAGACTAGTAAATCTTTTGCAGAAAATACAAAACTATCTTTATCAAAAGATAGTGAAAATTCTATATTTTGTTTTTTTAAAAGCGACTTTAAAACATATCTTTGGAGTGCTTGCTCTATAATAGAGAATATTTCATTTCTTTCAGGCTCGATCCACATATCTTTTTTAGAATAACTTCCACAATCAATACATATGTTTAATGAAAACTTATCTGGTAATTCAAATAATGGATGTTCCTTTAAATAACACTTAAGACACATTCCATAATGAGGATCAGATTCTCCAATACTTGTTCCACATATTGCACAAAATCGGTTAGGCATTAAAACATCATCTTTAAAGCCATAGGGACACCACATATAGTTCTATAGTATTGTAATAGCCCGCAATCAACAGCTTTTTTAACAATATTTTCCCCTACAATGTTAAAACATGTAGCTTCTCTTAATATTAAAATTGCATCTTCGAGATCTATTAATTTTCCTCCAAAGAATTGATTTGAAATTTCTATTTTAAGTTCTCCCTCTTTATAAACTTGGTTAAGTAATTCTTCATCGCAGCAAGCGATAGTTTCAAGGTCTTCTTTCTTATGTACTTTTAAGTATACTCTCATAAATTTCAATCGTGTAATTTCTTTTTTACTTTTCTTTAATTTCTTCCCTTGCCCCACAAGCAGTGCATTTTAAATAGAGCTTTTTACCTTCTCTTTGAATTTCAGTATCTGGTTTATTACAAATATTACATAAAACGTAAGTTTTAGTATAATTTTCAATCAAACGATTTAAAACTTGTTCCTTGTATTGCCCCTTAAGAAATAATTGCTGTCCTCTAATTTCTCCCATAGTTCCTGCTGTTTTTAGGAAGATCCCTATAAAATGTTTCTTATCTCTATTAAGGGTGCTAATTATTTTATTAAAATTTGTAATAAATGTATTTCTACTTTCAATACGAATCTCTACTTTTGGTATTTCAAATCTAGAAGATCTCTTTACATTATCCGGAATCTTTTCATAAGCCTTATCTAATAATTCTTCGTAATTATTTAAATCCATAACTAAATTCCCTATTTTATTAATTTATAAAAAAGAAATCAACCATAAGAAAAATAATTTACCTTTATAAAAGAAAAAATTCTCAATAATAGAGTATATTAAAATGCTTCAAAATTATCATTATCAGACTTATAAATACGAGATTCTAAGATTAAGTCATTTAGAAAGGTTTTTAATTGATTATCAGAGATTTTAATATCTCGTTTCAACCTTTCAAAATTTATTCCTTTTCCTTCAGCAGAGGTCTGTTCAATAAGCGTATAAATTTTTTCTTTTATCTCATTCCGCTCAGAAAAATCAGATTCATTTTCAAATAGCGTAGTAACATCGATTTCATTTGAAAAATCTTCAAGATCATCTAATATTTCTGGAATTTCTTGGATCTCTCCACTCTTTATCCTTTTTATTATTTCAGCATTTCTAAGTAAGATAAGATTTGGTTCATAAACTCTATTCATAAATTCTATCCATAAAGATACAAAATCCCTATATTTACTCACACGCCCCATAACTTCTACAATATTACCCTTATTAAAGTTCTTATATTTATCGGGATCCATATTTCTTACAATAGCTCTTATCCTTCCGGTACTATCATCTAAATCAAAATCAATTCTTATGTTTGTATCAATATCATTTTCTAATTCCATTTCTTGTTCACTGCTTTCAATTAATTTTTCTCTTTTATCAATGATAGTTGCTATAATTCGAACTCGTTTAACATGCCCAAATATAGTATAGAAAAATTTTTCACCCTCATCGTATTGACCTTCCAAAATATGTTTAATCCAACATTGGATTGCGGGATGTCTTTTAAAGCTCATTTATTTTTTCATCTCAAACCTTTCTCTTATTTTAATATTTTTAAATTCACTACTTTTGAATATAGACCTAATTGTTAAACTAAAAATAATATATGATCTTTTTTGTTAAAAACTTTGAGAGATATCATTCTTCATTAGATATGAATGAATAGATTAAGAATAATGGTAGCGGGGGTTCGATTTTCAGTTTGTTGGATACCAACATTTCTTCAACCTTTGAACGAACGATCTCAGGGTTATGAGCCCTGCGGCATAAACCAGGCTAGCCCACCCCGCTATTGAAGCATTAAATGGGTTAATTCCTATGAGATATATACTAATTATATATATAAGATTATAAACTAATAATTTAATCTTTTTCTATTTTATATAGCATTTATACTGCTAATGTTAAAAACTTATGATATAACCAATAAATTTAACTTCTTATATTAATTAGATATTAAAAAAGTATTTGCTTTAATGGATACATATGTCTATATTTGATGTGATATTGGATTTTATTTTGAATCCATGGTTCATTTTGTCTTTAATCTTTTGGATCTTTATCTTACTCTTAATATGGCTATTGAGAAATAAAAAGGAGGCATATTATCTCTGGTTTCCATTACTAGCAATGTTTAAAACAAAAAAATTAAATAAACTAATTACTAGAGCCGGAAGAAAGGCTCCTAGGTTTTGGAAAGCGTTTTGGACTATAGGTATATTTATATCCTTTAGTTTTACCATATATGCATTTTATTTTTTTTTCTCGAACTTTGTTAATTTAATCATAAACCCTAGACCTGAACAAGCAATAATCCCTTTAATTCCTGGAGTTACAGTCAACTTACCAACGTTATTCTATATGATCCTCCCCTTATTATTTATTTTAACTACTCATGAGTTTGCCCATGGAATTTCAGCAAGTGCTGAGGGTGTAGATATTAAATCAACAGGTGTTCTCGGAGCAGGAATTTTTTTCATAATAGGGTTTGGTGCTTTTGTTGAAGTTGATGAAAGAGAATTAAATTCAAGGAAATTCAATAGAAATACAAGATTACGAATTGCAGCTGCAGGGACTTACGTAAACGGAATGACAGCAGGGATTGCGTTCATACTCTTATTAAGTTTTCCACTTATGATCGCCCCTTTTTATCGTCAAGTTTATCAAGTTTATAGTGTAATACCAGAAGTAGATGGAGGAATTAATGAAGGAAAACTAGATGCTGCTGATGTTATAATCGGAATTAAAAAAAAAGGTGCGGGAGATGAAGAATATGTATTTCTTGATAATTATGCAGGAAGAACTCTTAATAACATTTTAAATAATGGAACTAGTTTACAGTGTTCTATCGGGGATAACTTAACATTCAAGGTGTACCAACCCTCTATTGATCTCTATTCAGAAAAAAATGTAACATTAGGACCTAGATATTATCTAGGCATCAATTATGATTATACATCAGATACAGAATTACAAATAACTAAAATATATTCTGCGGCAGAAGATGGTAATAATTTTGATAAGAATTTAACTGTTGGATTGATAATTAAAGAAATAAATGGAGTGCCCATAAATCAAACTAAAGGAGACACATTAGGGAAGGCACTTACTGAGTTTAATATTAATAGTATTAACTTGACTTCAGAATCTTCTTTTACTTACATTCTTGATGTTGATATAAGAGGAGTACAAATAGGGGTTTACACGTATTCATATTTTATGCCTCTAAATGATTTTGCTCAATTCTTCACAAGCTTCTGGCCGGAGTTTTGGTTAAGAGAAATAGCATGGCTTTTTATTATTGCGTTTAGTATTACTCTTTTTAATATGGTCCCCCTCCCTGTTTTCGATGGTGATAGAATGGTGAAAGAATTAATTAATTGGGGTTTTGGAGAAGAATATAAAACAACAAGGAAAAAGAAAGATAAAATCAAATTCAATAAAGAAGATCCTAATATTAATTTAACAGAATTTCGGGTAGAAAAAGTTGATTCAGTCAAAATTATAATTGAAGATAAAACTAATTTGACGGGTCAAAGTGAGGTAATTTTAGCTGAAGATAAGTATAGGTTAATCGATAAAATTGGTGATGGTTTTAAAGACACCGTTTTATTAGATCTCCCCGAATATATGAAATTAGGAGAAAATTCCCTTATAGAAGTTTCTTATGAATATTGGCATGATGAAAAACAAAAAATAAAAAAACCACTTTTAAATATCATACGATTCATCACCTTATTTATTGTGGTTGGAAATTTTATTTTATCTTTTATAAAATTTGGTGGATTAATTTTTTGGATTTAATCCTTAACTATTATTTTTTTACCTGACTTTAATGAGTAATTATAAAATTTTTATGAAAAATGGAAATTGTTCACAATGTAACAATACTCTCATAATTCAAAGAAGATATTCTGGAGAAAACTTATGCCCAGAATGCTTTTATAAAAGTATTGAGAAAATTATATATAAAACAATTTCAAAATATAGAATGTTAAACCCAAAAGATAAAATTATAGTTGCATTGTCTGGAGGGAAAGATTCAATTACTCTTCTTTATAATTTAAATAAAATTCAAAATCGAACACATCATTCTAAACCAATTTCAGCCCTAATTATAGATGAAGGAATTAAAGATTATAGAGAAAATAGTATCAAAAAGGCAAAAGAATTCTGTGATAAATATGATATAGAAAATAAAATTATCTCATTTAAAGAAAAAATAGGAATTACGTTAGATGAGATAATTAAAATTAAAAAAGACACTCCAGATTATAAATATGCGTGCAACTATTGTGCTGCAATAAGAAGAAGATTACTAAATGATGGTGCCAAAGAATTAGGAGGTACCATTTTGGCAATGGGTCATAATCTTACTGATTTCGCAGAAACTTATCTTATGAATATTTTATATAAACGACTTGATATTATCGCAAATCAATACTTTTTTAAAGAACAGAACAATAAAATAAGCCAATTTTATATAAAAAAAATATCCCCATTAATTAGAATCCCTGAAGAAGAGATATTCCTATATGCAAATCTTAAAAAATTTGATTACTACCCTTCTCACTGTCCTTATAGAGAACAGGATCCGATCATTAGAAAAAGAGTGTTAGAATTCATTCTTGGATGCAAAGAGAATAGTCCCGAAATAGAATTTAATCTTCTTCAAGGGTTTTTAGAATTGTCTAAAACACTTTATAATAGTAGAAAAAAAAGAAATTATAATTTTTGTCAAACTTGCGGCTACCCATGTGGGAATGGGAAACTATGTACTTATTGTAAGTATTTACAAGAGTTTTCTCAATAATTTTCTTTAATTAAAAATTCTGCCATTTCCTTTAGTTTATGATATTCTCTTATTTCTTCCTTAAACAAAGGAATTTCAATTAAATTTTTACTCAACTTATCTCGAAATATACTCCTTATTTTAATAAGATTTTTTTGCTGCATCTTTCTTCTACTTCTACAAAAATCACATAATTCAATAGTATCCTGATACAATTGATTCACTACAATATTAGAAACGGGAATATCGTATTTAATCAATTCGTTGAGTAATCTACCAGTTTCTAATATTGCCATTTCTTCTGGGATCATAACAATGATAAAAGAATTTTTTATAGGATTCGTAAGATCTTCTCTTGCATTTAATATTGATTGATGCAATCTTTCTAAAACTTCTAAAGAATTATCAGCTTTCTTTTCTTCTCTGGTGAACATCCTCTTTAAAGCACCAAACATATTTCCTATTTTCATTCTCATTTTTATCAGCTTACCTATCCAACCAGATAAGGTTTCAGGAAGCCCTAAAAACCTTAATGTATGTCCTGTTGGTGCTGTATCAAAAATGACTAAATCAAAATCATGTTCTGTTTCAATAAATTCTAAAATTTTACCAAATGCTAAGGCCTCATCAATCCCCGGAGGATTCATAGAAGCTAAATCTTCTAGGTCACCAAATAATTGCATTCCTTCTGCCATATCCCCCATTCCCATCTCTTCTAATGGATTTATTTCAGTTAAACCCCTAAATTCCGCCATATTTGCTTTTGGATTAATCTCTAATGCGGTTAAATTTTCTACACCTTCAATAGGAGTAGGAATCCCTGGAGATAGTTCAACTCCTAGACTATCTCCTAGAGAGTGAGCGGGGTCAGTACTTATAATGAGGGTATTTCTTCCATGTTCTGCTGCCCATATTGCTGAACTTACCGCACAACTTGTTTTTCCAACTCCTCCCTTGCCCCCAAACATTATAAATTTTAATTTTAATAACTGATCTTTTAATTCCATTTTAAATTTTAAAACCTACTTTTATTTTTGATCAAAAAGATTGAATCCTTTACTTAATAATCAATTTTGTAACGAAGGATTGCTGCAATACCTCCAAAAGTACTGTATAACATTTCGCCTTCTTCTGTTTCTGTAGATAATATATCTACTTCAGATCCAGTAGCCTCAGCAATCTCTCCTAATTCTTCTATAATCGATTTTTTTTCAGCTACATTAAAACTGTTTGAATTGCATTCAGGACAAGATTCCTCCTGTATTTTTGATATTAAATCTTCTAATTCTCTTTCCCTAACAGTCCTAAATTCAATATGATCGCAATTAGAACAATCAATCTTCACCTTAAACAAATCTAATTTTTCTGAAAGCAAAAGCGTGTCAACTGCACCGTAATTCAATGCTTTCTGTATCTCTTGCAATCCGTAAGACGCTAATCCAGAGTCAATTGATATTTCTTTCATAAAACGCTGCATAACTTGCTTTTCACGGATGTATTTTACATCTTCTATTTTATCCTTAACTTTTTCTATTAATGCTCGAATACCTTCAGAACCACCATAACCTAGATCAACTACATCTAATATTTTCTCTCGTAGTCTGTAATCTAAACTCTCATCACTTACAAATTTTTCCTTTGATTGCCCTGGACCACCAATAAATATTCCTCGCAAATCTTCCATAGGTAAGAAGAGCTCATTGACGGTTTCTGATATTCTACGATAAAATTGTTTTTCTCCTTCTTCTATTAGTCTTTCAAATCTCTTTTGAGATTGACCTCCCGCCCTATGTTTTCCATGAATCCCTGAAGTGAATTCTCTAATCACCTCTACTTTATTTCCTTTAATATAACCTACTGCCGATTCGGCTCGCCCTATAACTAACAAGCCATATGCTTCACTGGGTGTTAACATTTCCTCCAGAGGCCATAAAAGAAATTCACTAGCACAATGATATCTAAATGTTGTAACTCTATCAGGGGGTTCAACAATGGTTAATTCATTCTTCTCTGTACCTTGAGTATTATTTTGAGGTATTGCACCAGAAAACATTACTAGACCATTTTCAGGAACATCCTTTATGTTTTTTAATTGACCTAAAAGACTATTAATGCTATCCAGTACATTTTTTCTAGTTAATTTTGATTTAATATTTTGACTTTCACTAATTTCGTTCTTTAAATGATTAGTCACATCTGATATCTTCCTATCATGAGGAATATACACTGAAATTAATTCGGTATGGAAGCCTCTTTTACTTTTAAGTTCCTCTATTTTCTGTTTTGTCTTATAGATTTTCAAATCTTTTGGCTTCCTTTTCTCTTCTCCAGACATACTCATCTACAAAATTATAAAATTATACAAAAGATTAATAGTTTTTCTTTATATCCTCCTATATAAAGAACAATATAAATTATTTTGAAATACAATGAAATCAAACGAGAATCAAGATCATCCAGTCCCTAAATCTCACCCCCGTTATGAGAGTTTGAAATTTCGTCATAAAATTATTGAGGGTATGAAAAAACAAATAGTTGCTGAGGCAGGATTAATTGCACATGGTAGAGGGGAATGTTTTGATTATATTTTAGGTGAAAAAACTACTTCAGTTGCCAAAAAAGCTATTGAAGCTGCTGTAGCTGCTCTATTAATAGCTGAGAAACCTGTTATTAGCGTAAATGGAAATGTTGCAGCTTTAATTCCCGATGAGCTTGTAGCATTATCAAAAATTGTAAATGCACCTCTTGAAATTAATTTATTTTATCAAAAAGAAGGTAGAATTGAAGCTATTAAAAATATTTTACTAAAAGCAGGTGCAGCAAAAATTTATGGAACTGACCCTAAAAAAATGATTGAACTTAACGGTCTTGAAAGCAATAGGCGAAAAGTAGAATTGATAGCACAAGCGGATTTAGTCATGGTTCCATTAGAAGATGGAGATCGAACTGAAGCATTAAGAAAGTTGAATAAGAAAATCATCGCAGTTGATTTAAATCCTATAAGTAGAACATCTTTATGGGCCGATATTACTATTGTTGATAATATCGTCAGAGCAATACCAGAAATGATTAAAATTGCAAAAGAATTTAAAAAATCAAGTAAATCACAACTAGAAAATATTGTTAAGAACTTCAATAATAAGAAAAACATTCACAATACTCTAAATCTTATAATTGAATATATTAAAAAAACAAAAGAAGAAGTATTAGATGCGGCAGAAATTTGATCTTAATTGGGTCTTCGCATTCATAAAAGCTTAAAAGTTATTAATTTTATATTCCATATATTGTTAAGGCTACTTATTATATACAAATTCTTGACCATTCATTACCATGACCACAAATAAAGATACTGAGACAAATATCTTTAATAATACACAAACCGATTTAGAATTCATTATAAGACGATGCACTTTAGAAGATTTAGATAGTGTAATTGAAATAAATGAACGTGAGTTGCCAGAAGATTACCCATATTTTTTCTATAAAAGTATACTTGATAATTTTCCAGAATGCTTTTTACTTGCTCAAAATAGAAATGGTGAAATAATAGCTTATATAATGTGGAGGGTTGAGAAAGCTCCTTCTGTTAATAGCTTAAAATATATTAATATGGGACATCTTGTTTCAATTGCAGTCTCTGAAAATTATAGAAAAAAAGGAGTTGCCCAAGCGTTATTATCAAGTAGTATGGCTGCCATAAGAAAACATAAAATCAAACAATATGTCCTTGAAGTTAGAGTCTCTAACTACACTGCAATTAGATTATATGAAAAATTTAATTTTAAGGTTGAAAGCATTAAACAAAATTATTATCGAGACGGCGAAAACGCCTATTATATGACTCTAGATCTAAAAAAATCCTAAATTATTGAATGTTCTAACCCTCTGATCAAAAATGTTAATGATTCATTAAAGGGTACTTTTACCCCTAAATCCTTAGCGTATCTTAAGATTCTTCCGTTCATAAACTCAATTTCAGTTGGCTTCCTATTTAAAATGTCTTGGAGCATTGAATTCTTATTTTGGGCAGTTTTTTCAGCAACATCATATGTGATTGCAATATAATCCCTCTCTGAAAGCTTTATTTTTTTCATTTCAGCAACTTTAATCGCTTCTTTAACAGCTTCTCCCATAATATCCTTTAAGTCCTCAAATTCCAATAATTTTCCATTAGGTAATCGTGTCAACGCTCCAAGTGCATTAATTCCAATATTAACTAAAACCTTTTCCCAACACTCACCAATTATATCTTCAACTATAATAGTCTCTAAACCTGCTAAATTTAAGATATCTTTCAATAAACTAATATCCAATTTTGCTTGTTGCATCATCTGTTGGTCCAAATCAAGGCCATAGAGAAATGGAAAACCAATCTTCGTGATTCCTTCTCCTGTATGAATCAGGTGTCCTGGTTTATCTAAAAATGCGCCAGCTGAAGTTACAACCCTTATAATCTTTGATTTCTTACAATATGGAATGACAATATCCTCGTTTCCAATCCCATTCTGTAAAATCACAAGCCATTTACTAATATCAATTAGCTTTTTATATTGACGTACTGCAGCCTCACTATCGTATGCCTTTGTCGTAAGAAAAATAAAATCAAACTTAAAAGAAGGATCCTCCTCAATCTTGGCATCAAAAACCTTTTCATCTTCGTAAGCCTTGATATTTTTAACTATACTCATCTGCTGATTTCTATAGAGCTTTAGTCCTGTCGTGTTCACTTTATCAGCATGGGCTTTGAGACAAAAAAATATTACCTCAATTGAATAGTACTCAGATTTAATCTTTGCTAAATATCCCCCAAATAAACTCCCTATCGATCCAGCTCCAATAAATCCAATTCTCAAATTTTTCTTTTCCAAACTTCTTCAATGCCATTATTATTTATTTCATAAATTTATCTAGACCCGTTTGCCCTTTTGAATATTCTCCTGTTTTTTTCTTAAGTTCTAAAATTTTTATTTCTTCTGGTGGATTCCTTGGTTCAACATCTAATTCCTTCATTAACATTAAAGAGTTCTTCGCCGCATAACCTGAAAAATGGTTATTAAAATATATCCCAACTTGGTTAGAGTTTTGAATGACATCTCGAAGGGGTCGTGCCCATTTCTTTATCTCTTCCTCTGTAAAACAATAATCAAACCAAATTTTTTTCCCATAACCATGAAACCTAATGTAAGAGAATGCAGGATTTGTAACATCCATTCTTGGAGGTAGTAATGGCTCAATGACCGCACAATATGTTAAAGAATTGTCCTCTAAATAATTAAAAACCTCCTTTTCCATCCATGATTTATCTCTAAACTCAATAACTAAATAGTAATTATCTTGCTTAGGATTCCCTGGCCAATTGTCAATAAATTGCTTTAAATTCCCGAAATGCTCGCTTTTTCTAAAATACGGGGGCAATTGAATAAGAAAAGACAAGATCTTTCCTGATTCAATTAGCGGTTCCATCACCGTTAAAAAATATTTTAAATTATCTAAACTTAAATCAATATCTAATTTACTCTCGTGAGTAATAGATTGTGGAATTTTTGCTGAGAATAAGAAATCTTTAGGTGTCTTGCTTACCCAATTATCTACAACCTGCTTTGGCGGAATATTATAAAAGGTTGTGTTAATCTCATTTGTATAGAAAATCTCAGAATAATATAATAAATAATCTTCTTTTCTTAAACCTCGTGGATAAAAAGGACCAACCCACTCATCATATCCCCATCCCGATGTTCCTATTAACACTCTTCTACTAGTCATTCACTTCTAATCTTTTCTAATTTCTGTAATTCCTTCGAAATCTTTTCCGTCTATTAATTATAATTTATGGTATTCATAATTAAACTATAAAAGTTACTATATTTTCTAATTTGTTCTCTCACCTCAATCGCCTCTTTTCATTATATCGCCACATATTAACCATTTAATTATCCATAACCAAAGACCTTCCTCTACCTTATAACTTTTATGAAACTAGACCATAAAATTTTTAATCAAGGATTTATTCTAATATTTCGTCGATGGTAGTTTTACCATTGATAATTATTGGTGAGAAAATATCTCATCCTTCATGGATGACATACACCTTTAATTGGCAAGGCCTCGTGGAAGTATATCTCATAAGGCGAACCATGCGAGAATTTGATGGCACAGACACAAACATGTAAGAATTTCTCAGCACGGCGCATGGAATACCCCATGATTGAGGTATTACAGGAAACGATACGCTAAGCTAAGCATGAAAATCATGCTCATAGGAACATACTCCCTTTATAAGTTAAGTCTTCTTAATATCGTCTCAAATAATCGTTAATGATATTAAGCAATCTCTAAATTTTGCTTAATTGACTTATCGTCTCCGAATACGCATACCCTTATGCAAGCAATCTGAATCTTTCCTCAAGTAGATGCCAATACGCCTCCGCTATTTGGTGGATATCTTGGCTTGGGCACCGATGAAGAGCGTGACAAGCTGCGATAAGCTCGGGTTAGTCGCAAGAAGACGCTGACCCCGAGATTCTCGAATAGGACATCCGCTTGCGGCCCAATAATCCGCAAGATTCCCGGCAGGGAAGGGGAACCCTGGGAAGTAAAACATTTTAGTACCAGGAGGAAAAGAAAACAATAGTGATTCCGTGAGTAACAGCGAGCGAAAGCGGAACAGATCAAACCGAATCCCTAGAGAAATCTATGGGAAATGTGGTGTGTGGGCCTCGTACGACTTCCTTAGAAAAGATGAATACTCCTGGAAAGCTGAGCCATAGAGCGTGATAGCCGCGTAATCATAATCTAAAAAGTTGCTGCGAGTGTCCCCGAGTAATGCGGGATGGTTTTCTCGTATGAAAGTGCCAGATACACGCTGGTAAATCTAAATATGTCCCAAGACCGATAGAGTAATAGTAGCGTGAGCGAAAGATGAAAAGTAACCCGGAAGGGCTGTGAAAAGTGCTTGAAACCAAATAGCTTATTAAGGATGCGGCCTGAAAGGATAGATTCTGTATGAATGCGTTCTAGTAATGGAACATCAAAATACAGAGGACTAGGGTCGCATCATCAGTCTGGAATCATTGGCCAGGGAGTTTATAGTAGTGGC
>JBHLNW010000115.1:0-10313 GCA_048941185.1 Promethearchaeota archaeon | reverse complement strand
TGAATATCTCCCAACTCGTCTGCTGCTTCTTTTCTTACATTCTCATCTGGATCATTTAATAAGATGTATGTAAGAACTCCTAAAACTCTCGTATCTTCAAAATCTCCTAAAGTGTCAACAGCCTCTTTTCTAACTTCAGGATCTGGATCAGATACTGCTGTTATAGCTAATTGTTTTGAAATTTCATCCTTCCCTATTGGTTCTATCTCACTTAAATCAACACCACAGTATTTACAAAAATTATGTTCTATTTTAATAGCCTTCCCACATGCAGGACAAATTCTTTGAGTACTAAAATCGATAAAACTTGTTTTGGAAGAAGGAGATGTCTGTCTAACCCGATAAGGATTAATATTAGGATCTGGTCTAAAATTTTTTTCCTTTCCCATTATGATCTTAAGAAACAATTAATTCTTTAGTATGAATAATGTTATTTGTCTTTTTAATTTTAATTTAATAAAAAATATATTATTAAAAAAAGAGAAAAAGAAGGTTTTTATGCTAGAGTAATCTCTGTACATAAATAAACATCTTGTACCGCATTCAGGATTTTTATTCCCTCTTGAGTTGGTTTTTTAAATGCTTTTCGCCCTAATATTAGCCCCATCCCTCCTGAACGTTTATTAATAACTGCAGCTGTTACTGCATCTTCTAGATCATTACCACCGGTTTCTCCTCCTGAATTAATTAAACCCGCTCGTCCCATAAAACAATTTGCTACTTGATATCGATTCCATTCAATTGGGTGGTCTTTTGCTAGTTTTTCATAGACAAGTTTGTCTGTTTTGCCAAATTTAAGATCTAAAAATCCTCTACTTAAAGTAGATAGTTTTTGTTTTATAATATCAGCCTCAAGTGTAACCCCAAGATAATTAGCTTGACTTTCTAAATCATTTGCTGTGTGATAATCTTTTCCATCTTTAATAAATTCGTCCTTATTTCTTAAGTAGCACCAAAGTATACAAACTAATCCTAATTCATGAGCATACTTAAAAGATTCACTAATCTCTTGAATTTGTCGACGTGATTCATTAGAACCAAAGTAGATTGTAGCACCTACAGCTGCAGCGCCCATATCCCATGCTTGATCAACATTTGCAAACAGTGTTTGATCAGAAAGTTCTGGTTTTGTTAAGAGCTCATTATGATTTATCTTTACTATAAATGGGATTTTATGAGCATATTTTCTTGAAATGGAACCCAGTATTCCAAGAGTAGAGGCAACTGCATTACATCCCCCATTAATTGCTAGTTTGATAATATTTTCTGGATCAAAGTATGATGGATTTACAGCAAAACTAGCTGAAGCGCTATGCTCAATTCCTTGATCAACAGGTAATACTGAGAGATACCCTGTCCCCGCTAGCCTCCCGGTTTGATTAAATAATCGTTCCATATTATTTAATACTAAATTATTCCTATCACTATATTCCACTACTCGTTCTATATAATCGGGTCCTGGAGGATGAATCATTTCCTTAGGTATTCCTGTACATACGTGATTGAGTAAATTATCAGCCTCTATTCCCAATAATCTTTTTATTTCTTCAAAATTCATTTTTTCTCATCAAATTTGCATTTAAATTAAAATTAATGAAGAAATAAGAGTGCCAAAATAAAATATTTTTCTTTTAATTTCAGTTAAAATAATTCATCTATTGAAAAGTAATAACAGTTTACTATACATATATTTATTCGAACCGAGTAGATCCATTAAAAAAATCTTTTAATAATTCTGAAATTAGTGGATAATCACTAGAAGAAGTTTTTGGGCTAGAACTTTCCAGTTTTAAAGAGATTTTTCTTTTCTCTATTCCATTTGTTTCAAATTTTATTTTAAGCTTTTTTGTTTCAAATTTTAAATTCTTAGAGAAGGATGATCTTTCGCTCCATAAACTATCGATTTTATTCCCAATCTTCTCTTTGTTGCTAATATTTTCAATATTGGAATTTTGAGATAATTTTACTTTTTCCAACTTAAACACAATTTTTTAATGGTTCTAAATTCAATATTTTACTTAAAAACAAATTATTTAAAGTCCTTTAATATTGGCACCTTGATGGGAAGGCTCTAAATTGAAAACCCAAAATTTTTCTTTTTTTATTATTTTTCTCAAATATGCCCGATGAGTTCGATTTCAGAAATTACAAAACGATGGATGAATTTAGTAAAACGGTTGAAGGAACAAGGTATTTACATGACCAGTATCTTAAAGCTGTTAATCATCCCATTAGACGAGAAATTCTGAATATAATAAATGATGCTGAGCGAATTTCAAAAAGCAAGCTCTCAAAAAAACTTATTAAAGATAAAATCCTTGATGATGAGGATATGTTGAATTATAATATTGATTTCTTATTGAAAGCTTTTTGTATTAAATCTATAGAGGATGAAAATACGCATGAGATTTTTTATGAAATAACTCAAAGTGGAAAAGTAATTGAATATTTAAGATAAGAATTGATTATTTATTTACTCTGTTAAAAATTGCTTATAACAAGTACAGCAAGGAACTCCAAATTGAAGATTAATTTTCTTTAATCGTCTTGAATTTAGAGTCATTAGTCGTATTAATTTTTCTATTACCACTTTTTTTTCTTCGTCAAAAAATAATTGCTTTAAATTAAAAAAATGATTTTGATTTCCACAAATAGGACAATCCTTGTAAAATTTAACAAATTTATAAAATAATTCTCTCTCTTTCTCCGATAAGGCTTTGATTTTTAAATCTGGATTGTTTCTTATTATTTCTCTTAAATTATTCAATTCATTTAACATTTCATCTCTTAAAAAAGTAGAATTATTAGTTATGGGTGTTATAGAGTTTATATTATCTTGGATAATCAAGTCTTGATTATCGAATTTATCAATATATTCAACTGCCTCATTAAAAAATCTCAATGGCACTTTTTTCCTTTTCTCACTCATAAAAAAAATTTACAAATATTTTTTGGAACTCTTCAAAAGAATATTTAGATAATCTTTCTAAAAAATGTTATTAAAGAAATTTTAAAATTTTCTCATTTCCAGTAAATACATCTTTTTTATTCTTATCTTCTAGTCTTCTAAAATTAATAATTTTTGTAGGAGCAAAGTATTCAAAATCAAACTCAACATCATCTCCTGAATTTTTACCAGGAATTGGCATAAGCCTACACGTTAGAGGTTTATTTAAGATAACCGATATCGTGCATATATCGAGCAATATGTAAAATAACTCACGCTCAGTTATATCTCCTGGGAGTGGAACTACATCTAAACCTGCTCCACACATGGTGGAATATAGTATGAGAGAGTCTAAATTAAATCTATTTTCAGATAATCTTTTTGATAATATAAAATCTTCTAAAACAGGTTGCATAAACCCTGAAAATCCAACTACTTTTTCTTTATCAACTGGAATGGAATTTTTTATAAGAGCTACAGCAGTTAATGTTCCATTAGCTCCAAAATAATCAATCCCTAATTTTTCAATAGCAGTCCCAATGCTCTTCTCAATTTTTGGATAGGGAGCGGGGGTAAAATCAATTCCTTTGAAGTCGATATCAAAATTTCTTGCAGCCTTTTCAGCAATTTTTGTTAGATTATCATATATTTCGTTAAATTTTGCTAATAAATTAAGCTGAGCGTCTTTTAATGAATTTGACTCTTCAATAACATTAATTACCTCATCTGCCATTTCTAAAGCTAATGAAAAAGCAGGTTTTTCTGACAAATGATATGCTGCTGGAAAAAAAGGAGTATTTGGTCCAATATTACAAGATATACAAAACTGTAGGTTATTAAAGGGATCTGGATCTGATAAGTTTTTTATTATTTTAGCTCCTGATTTTAATGCAGCTAAGTTAATTCCCTTTCCAGTAGAAGCTACAGAAAGAGATGTGAAAAAATTTCGCTTATTTTGAATAAATTTTGGTACCTCATTTAATAAAAGCTTTTCAAAAATTCCTAATTCCTGAATTTGGTCCGCTTTCATCATAGAACAGGCGAAGTAATTAATTCCATAATCTTTGAATACATCCTGTAAAAACTCTAATTGATCATCTATATCCACCAGTGTTTCTTTTAGGTTCTTCTCATAAAATAATTTGTTATCGTATGAAAATAGCGGTTGGGAAGAGATTCTTCGTGTATCTATTTCAATATTGATTTCTTTTAACATATCACTAAACTCATTACAGAAAGCAGAAAAATTTATTAATTTATCTTGTAAAAATGATAAAATTGTTTCATTTTTTAGTAAGAAAGGAATCATCTGGCCTATAGTTATGGCACGAATCCTCATATTTAACCTGTTAATTTATAAATTTACGATTAAAATTCGCGTACTATAATATAATAGAAAATATCTATTAATAAGGTTTATAAGAGTAAACCTTTATAAAATTGATTTTTTCTTTAAAAAGAATATAAAATGTGCAATATTGAATAGCTCCTTATAATTCATTTAATTTTGCTTTATCCTTTAATGGTTCTTTAATTGAAGGAGGTTTTGAGTATTCATCTGGTCGAATTGGTCCTAATTTATTGATTTCCTCATTAAAATCTTTTATTGTTCTTGCATATTTCTCTCCCTCTCCAGCTGAGATAGACACAATTTTTACTCTGTTTTCATTAATTCCTGCTTCCACTAGCATTTTTCTTATACTCTCGTATCTTGTTTTAGCTTTAATAAATCCCTCTTGATAATGACAGTCTTGTTCATGACAACCAGCAATTAGAACACCATCTGCTCCATAAAATAAACTTTCAAAAACTAAAGATGGGTTAAGCATTGCAGTACACATTACATGAATAGTCCTTACATTAGTGGGATATAATAATTTGCTCACTCCAGCTAAATCTGCACCAATATAGGAGCACCAATTACATAAAAATGCTATAATAAGAGGTGACTCGCTTTTCTTGGCTAATATTGATTTAATTTGAGTAGATATTTGATTTTTTGTGAAACCTGGTATATATAGCGCATCTTCTGGACACATTGCTGCACACGCACCACATCCGGTACAATTTGCAGGTGTGATTTTCAACTCCTTCTCTTCAATTTTTAAGGCATTAAACAGGCATATATTTTCACATAACCTACATAGAGTGCATCGATCCTTATCAAAAAATACTACATGTGGATCTAATTCCACTTTTCCTTTAGAAATTAATGATATAGCCTTTGCGGCGGCACTTTCTGCTTGAGCAATACTGTTAGGAATATCTTTTGGTCCTTGAATTACTCCAGCTATGAATATTCCATTTACAGTAGTCTCAGAGGGTTTTACTTTTAAATGTTTTTCTAACAAAAATCCATTTGGATCCTGAGAAATATTTAATTTTTGGCTTAAATTATCTGTGTCTTCTGGAGGCTCAATTCCAACAGCTAAAACTACTAAATCTGTTTTATTTTCAAAAAGAGCATCTTCAATTACATCTTCTCCTCGAATTATTAATTCCTCAGATGTGTCGTTTTTTAATATTGCAGAAATACTACTTTTTATGAAGCGTATTCCAAAAGATTCAATTGCTCTATTATAAAATTCCTCACAATTTTTACCAACTGCTCTAATATCAGTATAATAAATATTGATTTTCACATCAGGATTCTCCTTTTTTAACAAAATAGCTTGTTTAATTGCTACATTACAACATACTTGACTGCAATATTCATGATGTATTTTTTTATTTCGAGAACCAACACATAAAACAAAAGAAATCTTTTTAGGAGGTTCCCCATTTGAAGGTCTTACAATCTTTCCATGAGTTGGGCCATCACTGTTAAATAATCTCTCCATTTGCATTGTAGTGATAACATCAGAATATTTATTATATCCATATTCCCCTAGTATAGATGGATCAAACGTTTTAAAGCCAGTAGCAACAATAATTGAACCTACTTTTATATTAATTATTTCTGGTTCTTGCTCAAAATCAATGGCTTCTCTATCACACGCTTGAGCACATGCTTTACAACCAATACAATATTCCTCTAATATGTTTGGAAATAACGGTATTGCTTGCGGATAGGGAACATCTATGGCTTTTCTAGGGAAAAATGTATCTTCTATATCAATGGGACATACTTCTCGACATATGTCGAAACATCCCACACAATCTTCTTCTACTATAAATCGTGGATTTTTTTTTATTTGAATATCAAAATTACCTATATAACCTTCAACTTTTTCTACTATGGAGTAAGTAAGTAATTCTATATTGGGATGATCTTTAACTTCTGTCATCATTGGTCCTAATATACATATACTACAATCGAGGGTCGGAAATGTTTTATCAAATAATGCCATATGGCCACCTATTGTTGGTTCTTTTTCTACAAGATAAACTTTATTTCCAGTATCAGCAATTACAAGAGCTGCCTTAATTCCTGCGATTCCACCTCCAATTATTAAAACAGAGGGTGAAATATCTGAATATTGAATTTCTAATGGTTCTAATAGTTTAACTTGTTCAATTGCCATATTAATTTGATCAATTGCCTTCTTTGTTGCTTTTTCTGGCTCATCATAATGTACCCAGGAATTTTGTTCTCTTATATTAGCAAATGATATTAAAAATCTATTAATTCCCGCTTTTTCAATTGTTTTACGAAATAAAAGTCCATGTAATCTGAATGAACAAGCCGCAATTACAATACGATCAACTTTTTTTTCTTTTATTTGATCGATTATATTATTTAACCCTGATTCAGAACATAAATACTGATCTCTAAATACCTCTAACTCAGAATTTTTCTCATAATGTTTAATAAGTAATTCATTATCAATTACACCACTAATATTTTTGCCACAATCACAGATAAATAAGCCAATTTTCAATTTTGTACCTCTTTATGATATGTTTTCTTTCTTGTGCTTTAAATATTATAAAGTCGATTTTTTAATAACTATTGAGATTAATTAAATAAGGATTTTAATATGACAAATTTATAAAATTAAATAACTATCTAATTAAATAGATAACTAAATTTTCAAACTGTGAAAACCTCCAATTCGTATTAAAATGGTGAGTTTTATATTATTAAAAGATTAATAATTGTGGTTCAATATTTCATTCTATGATCTATAATGCTATTAAGGATATAATAAGAAATATGTAAAACCTTTTAAATTGGGCAAGACAATTTAACTGTAATTCCAATATGGAAAAAAAAATTTTATTAAAAATAAAAAATAAAAAGTGATATTGTATGGGAGAAGAACGAGGAGAAATGACTCCTACTAAACTAGTTCTCTTTATTGCAATGCTGTTAATCTTTGCACAAGCGATTTTTTATTTCTATTTAGCTATTATTGATCCGATGCTTATTCTCTATGGGATCTTATGTCTTGTTTTTGTTGTTTTAATCTTTATCTCTTTAGATCTCATTGGTTTAGGACCTGTAAAACTGCCTTATTGGTGGTGGCTAATGCTTGTTATTGGTGTACTATTGATAATATTCGATTACTTAAATGGTGGAAGTTATCTTAATGGTACTATAGTTATATTAGCAGTATTGATGGAATTAATCGGAGAAAAAATGAAACTTACAGGGTGCAAATTTCTGGTGTTCTTTGGAGTACTTTTTGGTATCTGGGATTGTATTACAATTTTCATTGGTTATGCACCTGGTGGAGAATTAGGATTAGTAAATGGGATTTTTGGTCTAATCTTGATGATAATTTTGTTAATATTAGTATTTGATTTCTTTGATATCAAAATTCCCTATAAATGGTGGGTTCTTTTAATTATCGCATTTGTGATGTATACTTTTGTAGATGGATATGCTGGAGGATACCCTGTAACAGGATTTAGTGGCATGATCTTAATGATTGCTTGGGTTTGTCATATTTACTTCAAATAAACCGACTTTTGATCTTTAACGCTAAATAAAATAAATTTTAATTTTTTTTTATTTTTTGTTTTGTTCCAATTTTATAAAATCTATTAACTCTAAACGTACTTATTCACGAAGTTAGAATTAAATTCTAGATTTTTTAGTTTTAATTAATCTCTTCCGATTTTTCTTTTTTTTGGGTTTTTTAAAATTTGTTTATAAAGAGAAGGAATCAGTTTCAAATATTTATTTTTATACAGGTTTTTTAATATGACTTGAGAAATCTCTGTTAAAAATTCTTCAGAATTTTCAGAATTTTCAAGATTATTCAACATTAATATAAAGAAATAATCTGTCT
Source organism: Promethearchaeota archaeon (assembly GCA_048941185.1). Lineage (GTDB taxonomy): Archaea > Asgardarchaeota > Lokiarchaeia > Sigyniarchaeales > SOKP01 > Loki-b32. Next base: position 2,129 of record JBHLNW010000115.1, on the reverse strand, counting down.
TTTCACCAGAGTAGTACGTTACAAAATTTATTTCTTCGACAGTTAAACTCGCCATTCCTGGATATTTACTGAATTTATTTAAATTAAATATACGCATTAATGTTTTATTAGCTATCATAATTTTATCTTCAGAGTATTTCATTTTGATATCAATCCCGCTACAATTATCGTATCTCATTGTTATTAATCCATCTGGCATGAATCCTTCTACTCCTGAAGCATTTTTTCTGATAAAAATGGATATACTTTTAGGATTTTAAATTTGTGTTTTTTTATTTCAAAGAAGAATTTCTTCTCAATTTCATACTTGTTTTTTCGCCATTTCATTATTAACTTTTTCGTATAAAATTTTCCTTTCAACATTATATAATAGAAAATATGTAAAACCTTTTAAAGTGGGCAAAACAATTTAACTGTATTCCAATATGGAATAAAAAAAATTAAAATAATTTAAAAAAAAATGTGATTTTTTATGGGAGAAGAAAGTAGAGAGATGACTGCCCCAAAAGTAATGTATTTTATTGGGATGCTATTTTTACTATTTGACGCTGTTGCATATTTCTGGTTTGCTGATGCCTCATTTTTTGGAGATAGTTTATTGATCTTATTTGGTGTTTTAAACTTAGTTTTTATCATCATTATGTTTTTATCATTAGAGCTTGTTGGAACGGGTCGTATCAAAATTCCTTATTTCTGGTGGCTAATGTTAATAATTGGTGTACTCTTAATTGTATTTTCATCCCTAATTGCTAATTTCTGGGATTATGGATTATATTTTGTGTCATTTATAGAATATTGGAATGTAGCACCAATTCCATACTTCGCAGGGAGTTTGATAATACTAGCTGTTTTAATAGAAAAAGCACCAAAAATAAAAGATTTAAAAAGCTCGAAAGTTGTAGCAATAGTCGCAATTTTATTTACAATCTATGATTGCATTGTTATGATTATATGGTCTACGGAGACAATATTTTTTGTAACCGCAATTTTTGGCATAATTTTAGCAGTCATTCTCCTAATAATAGTTATAGGTTTCATTGACATCAGGATCCCCTATACTTGGTGGATTGTTCTTACATTCGCTTTTGTAATCTATATTTGGGTTGTACCTGTATTAGTAGGGGCTTGGGAGTCGGTATTCATTCCTTTGGCTGGCTTTGGCGGATTATTCTTACTAATTGCAGTGATACTAATGCTACTGGGTATGTAAAATAGTATAATAATCAAATAAATTACAAATCTTTTTTTTTTTATTTTGATACAAAAATAAAATTTTCTAATTTTAATTTTAAAAAAGAAAAAACTTATTCCTGAAGCACTTTTTCCGATAAAAAAGGATAAACTTTAAGGATTTTAAACTTATTTTTTTTCATTTCTAAGAAGTATTTCTTCTCAATTTCGTACTCATCTTTAGCCCATTTTAATATTTCTTCTTTTGTATAAAATTTACCTTTTAATAACTGCAATCCTTTACATTTTTTAGTATAATCGTCAAAATTTTTCTTACTGGAGACCATCATCTTCCAAAATGGAAAAGATCTACATTGAAAAGGTCGAGCAACATGAACAGTGCACTTGTTATCGAACAAGAAATGGCAGTGTTCATCTTCTCCAGTGAATTTAAATCCAAGAGACTTAAACCGGTAAGTCTTTCCTCTCTGGGCTCCGGGTTCTTTCCAATAAAAAGAGTCATTAACAACTTTTAGATACTTTTCAGCAAATTCTTTTAAACCTTTGTTTTCTCGCAAGTTCAGATGCTTAGCTAATCTGAGAATATCCTCCATATATAAATAAACTTCACCTTCATTAAATCCTGTACAGCATTTTCCGCACATTTGACAAGAGAATTCAATTCCATTTGCGAGATCTCTGGAGATTGATATATTTGCAGAAGTCAATGTGATTTATTTCAATTTTACTTTGGTTTAATAATTAATATACAAATATTTAATTAATATTTAAATATTAATTCATTGATTATAATAGGGAATTAAGAAAATGGAGTTTTAATTTTTGGTTATAGTAATAAATCCAAATGATGAACAAGAGTTAAATTTAAGTCATATCAATGAAAATTTAAAGAATCTCGAAGCTATATTAACAAAACATGATATTTACCAAAAAAGTGA
>JBHLNW010000114.1:0-10335 GCA_048941185.1 Promethearchaeota archaeon | reverse complement strand
AATTATTTTGGATTAGCTGAAGAAATTGTGCCTCTCCAATCATATACACCAGGAGGTCCTATGGCTTTGAATGCATCGGATACAATAAGTTATGTTAAAGCACATGGAGGTTATATTTTTGTAAATCATTATAATTATGATCCTAATCCAGAAGGTGGTTTTGGTGTTCCTTATACTCTAACTCAATTAAAAGATTGGGGAGTTGATGGATTTGAGATTGTTAATGGAGGTAGTTATTCTGGTAAATATTTATTGATAAGGCAATTCTGTCTTGATAATAACCTGACTTGTATTGGAGGGTCGGATATTCATACAAACGAAGATTTAAATACATTCATTAAAATGAGATTAACTGATCCAACGAATCTAACTGTAGTAAATATTTTCGAAACATTAAAAAATAATACTCATCAAGTTATTGCAGTTGATCTTTATCCAGAATTAGTGGATTTTCCAAGTGATTTGAATGATTTTGGATTTTATATTTTACAAGATTTTATCAATTATCTATTAAATATGGATTTCTACCAAGCTTTATCTTGGATATTTTGGTCAAGTTCAGTATATACTGTATTTGTCTTAATATATCGTAAGGTCAAAAAGATAGAATTAAGGTTCTTAAAAACTAAAATTGAATAAATTATATTCTTTTTTTAAATATAGTAGTGGGTATTGTCTTCATTGTAACTGTCGTTATCATCATCATTGTCATCATCATCCTTCCCGAGGAACTTCTTATAAAAATATTTTAGCATATCCTCTGGATCACCTTTAAAATCTTTCAGATCTCGGGGATCTATCTTGATGATACTACCTCTTTTGAATGGTATTATTTTATCTCGTAGCTCTTTCTCCATTCTCTCTTGCTTTCTTTCATTTAAAAGTAGTTCTTTTTTCATTAATTCTTGCAATTCATTTACAACAAGTTTATCTAAATATTCTGGTTCAAATTCTAAAAGCGCTTCTGGACCATAGAACTTAGTAATCCTTTTGAGTGCTTTCTCTTTTTTGAATTTTGGGATCTGACTTATACTCTCAAGATTTAGCATTGATAGTATATTTAACCAATCGAGTTTTGTTGCCCAAATTAAGTCTTTATTGTCTTCTTCCATCGTGCAAAAGTTAATTTTTATAGTTGATAAAATTAAAGATTAGAAATAAACTTTTTTCAAAGATTCTTATAATATAACCAATCAATGAGCCTTATAAATTTATTGATTTTAATCTATAATATTCAAAATAAGTTATTATTTCAATATATTTGACTATCTTCTTAAGAACTTACATATAAGATACTTTAAGTGTTCTTAAAAAGGCTTCTTTTTAAGATTATTCTGTTTGAATGAATTCTTGAATTTTTGATGATACAAATTCTGGAGCATCATGAGTTATCCAATGGCTTGATTCTTCATTTATTTCTATTCTTATGTCCTTAACATAGTTAGACAATCCATCTAATAATTGAGGGGTTAAAAATGAATCTTTAATCCCCCAAAGTACTAATGTAGGAACTTCAATGATCCCCTTCCATTCGTCGAAACTACGATTTGCTCTATAATAATTCACTTCTCCTTCTATTGCTCCCGGTTGAGACCACGCTTCAATATATTTTTCCCTATCGGGATCACTAAAGTTTTCTGTAAACACAAATTTTCTCAATTGTTCAAAGTTATTTTCAATTATAAACTTCTCTCCGTTAGGTTTATAAAATTCAAATATGTAGAAACTTGCTTTTTGTTGTTCTTTATCTGTTCTTAATTTTTTAGCAAAGATTTTATGATGAGGAGAATTTAATATTATCAACTTATTTAATAACTCTGGATATTTTTCAGCAAAAATCCATGCGACAGCTCCACCCCAATCATGTCCCGCAAGGTTAAATTTTCTTAATCCTAAATTTTCACTTAATCCTTTAATATCTTCTACTAAAATTTCTACTTTATAGTTTTCCACACCTTTCGGTTTGTCTGATAAATTATATCCTCTCATATCAGGGATAATTAATTTGAAATCATCTTTAAGTAATGGAATTACTTTTGACCAACAATACCAGAATTCTGGAAAACCATGTAACAAAATTAAAGGCTTTCCATTTCCGACAATTATGGTATGAAGTTTTATCCCATTAGCTTCAATATATCTTTCTTGTATATTATTTAAGAGGTCCATAGTTGTTAGAATGTAAAAACCTATTTAATGCTTCATGAAATCTGAATAGGAAGGAGAATAAGATTATAAAATAGGATAAAAATTAGAAAATATAGAACCAAAAATTTGTTAGGTTATTCAAAATAATTCATAAATGATTTTGTAAAATCCTTAACTGATGAATTGTCAATTTCACCGAATTTATAGCGTCCTCGTGGTAGTTTAGATTTCCCTGAAAGATGTTTCTTTAAGGCACGTTCATAATCATTAATAGCAAGACTATTATGCTCGGCGAATTTTATATAACCAAAATATTTCATTATATCTTCTTTAATAGTAATCACCATTATTTTTTTTATTCAAATGCTTTTTTAATTAAATAATTACTTCTTAATAAAAAAGATAGTCTAGTATATAAATCTTTTCCTACACTTCCAACGGTTAATAATTCACAACTTTTACCGAATCCTCATTCACTGAATGAAGGTTCATTCTTTTTTTCCTAATTTTAATTATTTAAGACTATAACAAAGAAGCAATATTAAAATAAAACTTTTAAAGTTTTCCCACTATTTTCCCTTTTTTCATGATATGTTTTTATTTATTTCCTTAAATGGCATAATTTACCTATTTTTTGATTTCTAAGAGACAATTTCAATCTGTACTGATTCAAAAATTAAAAAGTAATAAATTATAGCATGATTTCTTAAGATTTATAACATTTTTAATACATTTTGCGATTATTTAATTTATTTATTATTTTTTGAGTTGATTATCAATGTCTTTAAGGAAAAAAAAGTCAGAAATAATTAAAAAGGAAAAGAAGAATCTATTTATAATATCAGCTCTCTCTGTTTTTGAAGAAAAAGGATTTAATAATACCAGAATCAAAGATATAACAAGAAAAGCAAAAACTTCTGTTGGTAATTTTTATAACTATTTTAATAGTAAAGAAGAAGTATTCGAAGTAATAATTAGTGGAATAGCTGAACTCATGATAAGCAAATTTAGAGAATTATTCATCTATTTTGAAGATAATAGAATCCCCCCAATCTCAGCGGTTAAGAATCTTTTTAGAGGTTATGCAAAAATCTTTAAAGCAAAAAAAGAAACCTTTCTCATCTTTTTTGAGCAAATGGGGGGGATAAATATAAAATATAGAGCAAAAAGAAATGAGATTATTGATAATTTTACAAATGAGGTAGAAAAAATCATTATCAAGTTATTAGAATTTGGAGCTCGTGAACAAAATCCTCAAATTTCGGCTAGAGTTTGGACATCTACGGTGCTTGGAATTTTTACTTGGTGGATTCGGACTAATTTTAAGCTAGATGAAGAGGAGCTCGTTAATAACTTAACAGCATTCCTTGTGAGGGGTACTATGGCGAATTAAGCTTAGATAATAAAACTAATCTTAATTTATTAAGCTAGATTCGTTAATGATTTTATAATTTTGTTATTTTATTCATTTATTCTCCACTAGTAATCCAATACAAAACAGTTTGAAATCGTTAGAGTTATAAGCAATATAATCAAATTATAATTGGAGAATTCATATTTTAAAAATATTGGGCTGAAAGTAAAATGAATAGACAAATTGATGATAGAACTTACTTGAATTATCTTTTGCAATACTTAAATAATGATGATTTGAAACAAATATGCCGAGATTTTGATATAAAAGGATTTTCAAAATTGAAGAAATTAGAATTAATTGATTTTATCCTTGATTCACTAGCAGAAGAAGAATTAAAAGAGCTCTTGAAGCAAAAAGAAATTGAAATAATATCTAGCGGTATAGAATTAGCAATAAAGAAGATCAACGGTGAAGATAGAGAAAGTGTTGCTGAAATTAAAGTTGTAAATCCAACTAAGCATGAAATTGAGTTAAAATTTAAAGGCTGGAATTGGGAAACTGAATCTTTTTTATCTATTAATCCAAAAAACATAGAGAATCCGGAACGTGACTGCGATTGTAGAATAGGGGCGAATTTGGGGTTCTGTAGTCATTTTTGGATTGGTTTTATCTATTCTTTAAAGCAAAATTGGTTTAAACTTAATGACTGGTCTTTAACAGTCCTACCTGATGATTTTGAAAAAAAAATTAAAACTATAAAACTTTTTGAACCTCAAGTAGGAGAAAAAAGCGAGAAAGAAGAGAAAAAAGCATTATTAATTGATGAGTCATCTTCAGGTGCGAAGTTAATAAAATACCTTGATTCTCCGATTACTGTATATGAGGGTGAAATTGTTGAAATTGTTGAAAGAGAATCTGAATTTCAAGGAAATATAACAATATATTTTATGGCCTCACTTGAAAATCTCAAAATAGGACCTAAATTAAAAAAAGCAAGAGATTATCGTGAAGAAGATACTGAAATCATAGAAAAATTAAAACTACGAATAAGCGAGAAATTGCAAAGTGAAAATAGTTTCAAGAAAGGAGATAAAATTAATTTTAGTGGAAAACTAGTAAAAGACAATTTTTGGGGTTATACAGTAAAGAATGTTAGAAAAGTTAGTAAAATTTAATCAAAATAATCATATGTTTAACATATTTCACATTCTTTTGAAATTAGTAAATTTTTATATTCTACTTATCTAAGATTTTAATAACTACTCTTTTTTTAATTATTATGTCTGAATCTATGAAAGGCAAAGTTTGTATTATTACAGGAGCAAATTCAGGTATTGGCAAGGCAACAGCACAAGGATTAGCCAAATTGGATGCCCATGTTGTTATGCTTTGCCGAGACAAATCTCGAGGTGAAGAAGCACTTGCAGATATCATTACTGTAAGTGGAAATGAATCAATTGATTTATTACTAGCGGATTTGTCTTCGCAACATTCAATCCGACAATTTGTGAAAGAGTTTCGAATGAAATTTGATAAATTACACATTCTAATAAATAATGCAGGAGTAAATCCTAGCAAGAGATATGAGAATGTGGATGGTTTAGAAAAAACATTTGCTATTAACACTTTAGCTCCCTTTTTATTAACTAATTTGCTCCTACCAACTCTTAAAAACAGCATTCCTGCTAGAATAATTAATGTAGCCTCAGCAGTGCAAAGTAAATCCATAAATTTTAAAAATCTACAATTTCAGAAACACTTTAGATCATGGAAGGCTTATTCCCAATCAAAAACGGCCCTTATACTTCTCACATATGAATTTGCTAGACGTTTAAATAACAGCGGAATTACAGTTAATTGCCTTCATCCTGGTGCAGTGAAATCGAAAATAACACGGGATTATAAAGGAATTATTAAAATATTTACAAAAATATTATTCAGTTTTGCTAAAAATCCAGAAAAAGGAGCAGAAACTTCAATATACCTCGCATCATCACCAAATGTGGAAAATATATCTGGAAAATACTTTATTGACAAAAAAGAAGCTAAATCAAGTAGCGTTACTTATGATGAATCTATAGCGAAAAAGCTTTGGAATGTGTGTTCTGATCTCACGAAGTTAAATGGTTAAGAAGTAGGTTTTATTAATATTACTTTATTTTCCTAATTACTTTAGTTCTTTTAATTAGGAAATTAAGTATGCTATGAGATATAGTGATTTTTAAGATGGTACTCCATAAATCAAAAATGATGAATGGAAAAATTTGCATGATTACTGGTGCTAATTCTGGTATCGGTAAGGCAACCGCGATTGGTTTAGCGAAGTTAGGGGCCTCATTAATATTAGTATGCCGAGATCAAAACCGGGCTGAAGGTGCACTAAAAGAAATAAAAGAAAAAACTGGAAATGAGTCTATTGATTTAATACTTGCTGATTTATCTTCTCAAAAAGGAATACACGATCTTGTATCAGAATTTAAACACAGATATGAGAAATTACATGTTCTAATAAATAACGTAGGAGTAAATTTACACCAACATACTTTAACTGAGGATGGAATAGAAACTACATTTGCGGTAAACTATTTATCGCATTTTTTGCTAAGTAATTTACTATTTGATACATTAAAGAATAGCGCACCGGCTCGTATTGTTAATGTCGCTTCAAGTGTTCAAGCAAAAACTATTGATTTTGATGACTTGAATGGAGATAATCATTATCACCAATTAAAAGCATATTCTCAATCAAAATTGGCGGTTGTACTCTTCACTCGTGAATTTGCTAGAAAAATCGCAGGAACTGGAGTTTCAGTGAACTGCCTTCACCCTGGGTATGTAAAAACGAATATGATAAGAAATTTTCGCCCTTTCGTTAAATATTTCTATCATTTAATTGGTTTATTTATGTTAACACCAAAAAGTGGGGCAAAAACCTCAATTTATCTAGCTTCTTCTCCTGAGATTGATGGTGCAAGCGGAGAATATTTTAAGAGAAGAAAAGTTGCGAAATCTGTTAAAATCTCATACGATAAGGGTATAGCTAAACAACTATGGGATATGAGTGTTAAATTAACAAATGTGGATTTTAAAAATTAAGGATATTTGCGCTTTAAAGAATCTGTGAGATTCTGTAATTTTTCTGAAACTTTTAATCTGAAAATATCCTCTTCCTCTAACTTCTTATAAGAAGCAGGTAATTTCTTGATATTTTCCAAATAAAACTTTTGAATGTCATCTAATTTTGGTAGTTTTAAAGTTAACTTCCCATCCTTCATAATTTGAGTGAGTAATGCTTCAGAATTAGGAGGAGGGGATTCATTTTCAAGTTTTAATATATCTTCTTTAAACATGCCGCTTTTATCATAAATTCTATAAATTTGCTTTTTTCCAGGATAAGTAACTTTTTCTTCACTAATTTTAATCTTCGGTACTCCATTATATTCTATCAATTTGTATACTCCAGCAATTGTTGGATCATCACGAGACGTTGCTAATTCAGTTCCTACTCCAAAAGCATCTATGGGAGCATTCTTATCAACAATTTCCCTAATTATATACTCATTTAGATCTGAACTTGCTACAATTAAAACTCGTTCACTCCCATTATTATCTAAAATTTTGCGTACTTTTTTAGCATGTTCAATTAGATCTCCAGAATCTATTCTTACTCCTCTTATATTATTTCCAAATTTAGTAGACTTTTGAGCAGCTTTTTCAGTATCATATGTATCTATTAAAAGTATAGAATCTTTACCATAGATTTTATAGTATGAGTTGAAACTCTCTAACTCATCATCGAATTTCTGTACAAAACTATGAGCCATAGTACCACCGGAATTTATTCCCAATTCAAGATCCGCAAGCACATTACTAGTCCCATTAAATCCTGCAATATAACTTGCTCTAGCTGCATATACACCTGCAAGGGGACTATGGGATCTTCTTGTGCCAAATTCAAGAAGTATTTTGTCTGAGGCAACATTTTTAATTCTCGATGCTTTAGAAGCTATTAAAGTTTGAAAATTAATAATATTAAGTAAATATGTTTCAACAATTTGGGCATGAAACATAGGACCTTGCACTCTTAATATTGGCTCATTTGGAAAGAAAAAGTTTCCTTCTCTCATTGTCCATATGTCTAGGTTGAATTTAAAATTAGGTAAATACTCATCGAAAAAGCTTGAGTCAATATTTTTAAAAACGGTCTTCTTTCTTAAGAACCCAATTATTCGCTCGTTAAATCTCGCATTAAGTATATATTGAATTGCCTGTTCTAACCCGGCGAAAATTAAATAATTACGATTTCTTGGAAATTTTCTTATGAATAACTCAAATGTGGCAATATCATTTCTCTCATCAATGCCATTCTCAAGATTGTATTGGAAGTAGGCAGCACCCATTGTCAATTGATAAAAATCTGTAGCTAAAATCATATTTAGATCGTTCACAAAACCGGAATTTATAACTTTCATTTTTTATTCATCGAAATTTTTTAGGTTTTCCTAAGTATGTACTTCTTTTTTTTCATAATAAATCTTATATTTTTACCATGTTTGAAATTAAAAACCTGCATAAAAGAATATTAAAGAATGAAAGGTCTTAATTCTTAAGTTTATTTACAAATAATATTATCAAAAGTAGGAAAAGTAGAAAAATCTTTAAAAATCTTCAAATTTATCTTTGTATAAATACCTATTTTAATAAAATTCTAAAATTTGGAGAACACAAAATATGTACCATTTAGACGATGACGAATACCTAAACGTACCTTATTATAGAAAAACACGTAGTGTTTGCCCAGAATGTTTAGAGCCTATTGATGCGGAAGTTTATGAAGAAGATGATCAAATTTGGATGAAAAAATCATGTGAAGAGCATGGTCAATTCAAAGATAAACTTAGTTCGAGTGCTAAATACTATAAATGGACACATTGGGCCATCAGAGATAAAGACGGAAATATAATATGGAAATTCGATAAAGATGGTGAAGCAAATCCCCCAGATTGTGTTGGAGAAGATCCAAGAGGTTGTCCTTATAATTGTGGATTATGTGACCAACATCTCTCTACTTGCTCATTAGCATTAATCGATCTCACCAATCGTTGTAACTTCAATTGTAATTTTTGTTACGCCAATGTTTTACAGTCAGGCTACTTAGTTGAGCCCACATTAGAAGAAATCGATAGAATTATGAAACACTTTAGAAGTAAACCGATGCCAGCAGTTGCTATTATGTTTACAGGTGGAGAGCCAACTGTTAGGAAAGATTTTCCAGAAATTTGTAGAATGGCAAAAGATAATGGATTTAAAGAAGTTATCGTTGCTACTAATGGCTATGGATTTCAAAAGAAAAAAGGTGGTCTTGAATGGACTAAAAAGGTAAAAGAGGCGGGTTTAGATACATTATATTTTCAATTTGACGGAATCAATGATACCACCTACGAGAAAACTCGTGGGATCAAAAATCTTATGTCATATAAACAAAGGGTAATAGAAAATTGCCGCAAAGTTGGGCTAGATTCTATTGTACTGGTTGCTACAATTGCTAAGGGAGTAACTGATATCGAAGTGGGAAATATTATTCAGTATGCTATTGATAATGTTGATGTCGTCCGGGGTATTACTTTTCAACCAGTATCATTGTGTGGGCGTATTGCTTTTGAAGAAAGAGAAGAATTGAGAATCACCAATGCTGATGTACTCAAAATCATCGAGCGTCAGACTGGCGGTAAAATTAGCATGGAGAATGCATGGTATCCACTCACAACAATAGTAGAATTCGGTAGAGTTATAGCTTATTTAGCAGATGTTGAACCAATCGAGTTTACTTGCCATCCAGATTGTGGATTTGCGTCCTACTTAGTCACTGATCCAGATAGTGGTGAGATGATGCCAATTATGGAATATTTTGACCCATTAAAAGTCATAGATTTTGCAAATCGCTTCTGGGCTAAAATAAAGCATAGGGAAAAGAAACCTCTTAGGCTTTTTGAAGATTTGTTAGGCGATTTTGGTAAAACACTTGATAATGGTCTAAACTTTTTAGATAAAACTCAATTACGTGCTAGATTCCTTCTAGGCGTATTACAGTACATGAAAAAACCAGGAAAACTTATGGAAATGTTTTCAAGACTTTTAATGCGTGGAGATTGGGAGAGTGTTAGCTCTTTCAGTTACGGAGCATTATTACTCTCAAGCATGCATTTTCAGGATGCATATAATATGGACCTTGAAAGAGCAAAAAGATGCATAGTTCACTTCGGTATCGCAATGCCAGATGGAAGTGTTAAAGAAATTAGTTTTTGCACAATGAACTCTATTCACAGACCGATAATTGAGAAACAAATCGCCAAGCAAGTCACCGCAAAAGTAAGGGATGAATTCGATACGACTACTGGTCAAGCGATGGAAGAAATCAAGCAGGAAGTTGCCCGAAATGGTGGAATGAAAAAAGATGGTGATGCTTAAATGCCTGAAGAAATTATTGAAGATAAAAACGGAATGAAGATCAGAAAGCTCGCAGAATTAAGAACTAGCACTGCTAAAGACTATGAAGATGCAATGTTAAAACGAGTTGAAGAGTTTAAGGATGTAAAAGGAGATAAAAGTGGGTTTAATAATATGCTTCAGAACACATTCTTTAAAGCATTAAGTACTGCTTTGGATTTAAAAGTCCAAGTTGATAAAGCCCTTGGGGAAGATAATTTAAAAAAACTTCGTAAAGCAATAGATGATATCCTTTTATTAGGTCTCTAATTTTATTTATTTTTCATATTTTTTACTTAGTGCTTCTTTTTAATTTTCAAAACTTATTTTTTAAATCCTAATTT
>JBHLNW010000113.1:4834-10466 GCA_048941185.1 Promethearchaeota archaeon | reverse complement strand
CCTGCATTAATGTTTGGAATTGGTGGTATCCTAGTTGAACTGCTAGAGGATGTTAGTTTTCGAATTGCTCCAATAACAGAATATGATGCAAAAGAGATGATTCATGAAATTAAAGGCTTCCCAATATTAGATGGATATCGTGGAAAGCCTAAAGCAGATATTAAGGCGTTAGTGGAAACACTGTTAAAAATTTCTGATCTTGTTGTTAAATATGAAGAAATCAAGGAAATGGATTTAAATCCAGTATTTATTTATGAAAAAGGATTGATTTGTGTTGACGCAAGAATCATTCTTCATAATAAATAAAAAGTTTTCTTCACTCGAACAAATTTTATTATGAATCGATATAGAAAAATTTTGAAATAATTTGTGTTATATAATAAGATAAATTCTATGATTTCGAATAAATATATATTAAGAGATTTTTATGGATTTCTTAATTATTTAGTTTAAATTTTAAAAAAAATATATAAGCTTTATTATACAACCCTATAATTAATATTGACAGTTTCTAATATATATTTAAAATAAAAGTGATTATTTGATTTCTATGTTTAATTCTACAACAAAAAAAAGAATACAAGCATTTGGCATTCTTTTCTTGATAATAGGGACTTTTTCAACAGTTTTCAATATTTCTCAATTAAATTTTATTTCAAATCACTCATTCACAGATGAAGAAAATAATAAAAATGAGGATAAATTCGATAATGAGTTCAGAGAACTTAAAACCGCCGATTACTCATCTAGCTATACCAGTACTGGAAAGAATATAAATGTAACTTTACATCAATCATATTTAAATAATTCTTTTAATGCATTATTGAATACCTCAGATTCAAATAATAATAAATTCACAATACCTTGTCCAATAGACACTAGTTTTAATTCAAGTTATACTAGATTTGAAATCAATGGGATTTCTGCCCCAAATAAATCAATAATTGTTGAAGAGGGAACAACTAGCACGCAAACCTTGCGATTCGAGGATTATGCTTTATCCTTTAGAGTTCCTGGTAATGGAATACTAGATAATTTTTCGCTATGCTTCTCTGAATCAGATGCAGGTGATAATGTTGATGGTGATATTATGGTTCAATTATGGAGTTCTGTATATGATTCAGGCGAAAATAGGCCAAAACCACTAAATTTGATAAGCGCTATAGATAACAGTTTTACTATACCTAATGCCTCGAATACAGTATGGTTCAATTTTACCAATCTTAACAAACAATTGACAGTTTCTAGTACTTATGATAATACTTTTTTTATATATTTAAGGCAAAATAGTTTTCCAACTACAACCGATGTACGTTTTCATTATGAAGGGGAAGCAGGGGATGGAGATTCATTAGTTTGGAGGCATGATGGAATAGATTGGAATCATGAACCAAATATTGAGCCTTCCTTTAAAATTCACTTAATACCACTAAATAATACTCCTAAACCTTCACAAGTTAATTTAAAGGTAAATGGTTCGACTGTTAATGATATTACATGGGAACAAGGTATTTGGGAATCATTGTTGGTTAATAGTTCTGCTTCAGGTTCATTAGAATATGAAATTTCTGCTGATTGGTGGGATGTCACATGTACTGTTTCTCAAGTTCAAATAAACTACACTAAAACAGATTTAATAGCAAGCTCTCTATATAATATTCTTGGAAGTGGTCAGTCGCTTGATTGGAATTGTACTCTTGGTGCAGTAGATAATTTCGATCCTAGATTTAATAATTTCGAGATTAATTTCACTATTCCTTCAAAATGGGAAAATTATACTGCTTTTAATGGCGCTATTGATAAAACTTCTGATGTTATTACAGGCCCCATAAGTAATAGCTATAGAGATCTGCAAATATTAAATGCTGATAATGGAACAAACTGGTATATTACTGCTGAATCTAAAAATTTGCTTGACACAATTCATACTTTTGTGAGTGCTATAGACTTATCAATAATGGACTTTACTGATGCTATTAATTTTATAGCAAATTTTTCAGAGAGTATTTCAGATGGCACAATAAATCTAAGTGTCTATAGTCCAGCTCCTGGTTATTATCTAAACCATTCTTATATTGACAGTTCGATAACTCCTGGTTCAGAACTTTCATTAAGTACTTGGATGATTTCTGATGATGTTATAGAATACGGAGTATTTAAAGTCCAAGTTTGGTGGCATAACGATACTGCTGGAGGATTCATAGAAAAAGATATTACAATCATGGGTGTAACAAATTTAATATTGGAATCTCCTTTTAGTGGACAAGATCTGTTTCCAGACTATATATTTAATATCACTGTTTTTTATAATGATACCGGCTTGAATTCAGGAGATCAAGGTATTGCTGGGCAACAAATTGATGTAAACACAACAATCTTAGGATGGGTTGATGAAGGAAGTGGATATTATAGTATCGAGATAAATACTAATGATTATAGTTTTGGATGGAATTATATTGGGATTGAAGCTTACGATACATATTATCACAATGCTTCAACGTTTTTTTCATTCCATTTAAGAATAAATACTACTATATCTCCATCAGTTATTAAAGATTTTGGTAATGTTATCAGAGGTACATCTATACAATATGTATTTAATTATTCAGATGTATTAGGTTCACCAATAACATTAGCAGATCAAGAGACTGTGCAACTGGATCCAAGCTTTGGAATTCCAATACTTAGTGAGGTTGGAGGAGGTAATTATTCAATTGATTTGGATACAAGTAATGTTCAAGCATCTAGTACAGCGTATGAATGTATTTTCAATATTACTAAATTAGGGAAAGAAACACAATATATCACGATTTATCTTACAATAATACTATCTCAAACTGAGATTCAAATTATTGATTTTGATACTCCAATATTAAAGAAAGATGGTTTAAACCAAACAGTTTCCTTTTTCTTCAATGATACTGATAATAATCAAGGAATTCCCGGTCTTCCTGTCAGTAATGTTACAGTAATAGATAATCAAACAGTACTCCCTAGACCAATATGGTTGTATCCGGGTGGTAGCGATGGTTATTACACTTTAAATATTACTGTTACAGATTTGAATTCAGGTTATATTAGATTAATTATTAATATAACCTTTGAGCCAAATTACAATATAAGTATAGCATTTATAGATTTTTATTTACGAGGGAATCTGACAGATACAAATCTTATATCCATTTCTGATCCTGGAGGAGAAGGAACGCTTATAGGCATTAGTTCTAATTATACATGCTTCGAAGGAAGAGATCTGCTTGTAGAATTTAATATTACAGACTTCGACAATGGTGGTACTTTAGTTACAGGTGCAGCAAATTCTTACTTAGTTGAATATATAGAAATTGGAAATCCCGTAAATCAAGGATTTCTTGGGGAATCTTTAGGTTTTAATGTAATTTCATACCAAGGTACTATTGATACTACTAATCTTCCTAGTGTTGGTACCTATGCAATAACTATTAGTATATTTAAGACTAATTTTGAGAGATCAACAGTTATGTTCAATTTAACAGTGAGAGCTAGATATATAATTAATATTTCAGTGGTAGATAAACCAACAGAAATTACCGCTGGAGACTCGATTGACATAATAATAAAGGCAGAATATTATAATGGATCAGATTGGTTACCAATAGATGGATCAAATGTTAGAATCACACCCTATTTTTCTGGAAACCCTGGTGCATCAACTTTATGGATTCCTACTAATAGCACTGGAGAGGCGACATTTGTCATTTTAACCATCAATACTATTACAAATATATCATTAATAATTGAAGTTGAAAGCTCATACTATCATATAGGAGATACAAAAGAGATCTATGATATTGTAGTCCATGCTGTTAATCCTGGTTTAACACTTGAAGATATGCTACCATATATCATTATTATTGGAGTCGCTACTGTTGCTATAGCAAGCTCAGTTGGCATATATAAAGGTGTTGTAGTACCTAAGAAACGCGAAAAATCCCGCATTCTTACTGAAGTAAAAACAATTTTCGATGATGCGATTAATTTGGAACATATTCTAGTACTCTATAAAGGAACAGGAACTTGTATCTATTTTAAATCATATGGTTCAGAGCAAATCGATCCGGAATTAATTTCAGGCTTTATTTCAGCCATCAGTAGTTTTGGTAAAGATCTAGTAAGCCAAGAAGAATTAAATGAAATATCATATGGAGATAAAATGTTACTTCTATCAGATGGTGAATATATAAGAGTGGCTTTAGTATTAGGTAAAAAAGCTTCATTAATTTTACGTAGAAATTTGATGGAATTCATCCTTAATTTTGAAAAATCTTATGGAAATGAACTCCCAAATTGGAGAGGTCAGTTAAATATATTCAGAGAATCTGGAATTATTGTAGATGAGATATTAAATACTTCAATAATTTTACCTCATGAAATTACATATGAATATTCTACTTCAAAAGCATTAAAAAAACCTCATTCACGAGAAGTACTAAAAATCGCGAATAATTTAATGAAAGCCTCAGAAAGAAATTTCTTCTTCATTGCAACTTTATTGAAAGAATCCACCGAAAAGACTAGTAAAGATACAGCTGAAATTTTTATGGGGATCAAGGAGTTAAGAGATAAGAAAATACTAATACCGATTGAGATATCCACTATTGAAGCTAAACCAATTTCTCAACAAGAATTGAACTTAATTAATCAGAAAGTTTTACAGTTAATCAGTTTGTCATCTGAAGAAAAACAAAAACTAGTGAACGATCTTGCTCAAATGGGGCCTGCTGAAAGAGAAGCATATTTTGCTAGTTTATCTGAACAACAAGAAATAGTTTCAGCACCAATCGAGGCAAAAGTTGGAGCGGCTGTAATTAAAACAGTAAAAAGAGCTAAGAAAGAAATTAAAAATTTGAAAAAGAATGGATTGGCAGCAAGAAAAGAAAAAGATTACGATAAATCTATTAAAATATTCCAGAATGCTTTAAAAATTGCTACAAATTGGGAACTAATAAAAGAATCTCAAGAATTCGATGATCTTATGCGCTTAACTAAAATAGAGGATCTTAAGACAAAAATGAAAACCCTTGAAAAAGAAGCAAGATTAGCAGCAAAAGAAGAGAAATATAATGAAGCAACTCAAAAATATAGAATGTCTTCAAAAATTGCTTCTGAAATCTTCAAATTAGGAGAAGATTTAACAAAAGAAGTCAAAAGATTATCAAATAAGGCAAAAGAATACGAAAAATTAATATAATTTTTTATTATTTTCTTTATTTTTTATTGTATATATTCCTATTTATTTACTGTCTAAGTGAGTGAGATAGATATTTAAAGCTGAAATTATATTTTTACAAATCATAATCGGTCTTAATTAATATTGTATTCCATTAAGCTAATTAATAAAATGCCTTATAGGTTAATTAAGAAAAAGCAAAATAGAAAAGAAGAAGAACACTCTGAGCCAAATTCAGTTTTATTTAAAAAAGCAATCTAGTCGATGATTGTGAGAAAAAAATAATTAGAGTAACCAAAGAAGGAAAAGTTATTGCGGAATATGAAGAAATGCAGGAGAACCCAAAAAAAAAAAATTAAAAACCATGTTATCGAACAAGGTCATGGAGTAAATTTCGCAATAACTGACTTAGAAAGTAATACA
>JBHLNW010000113.1:0-4734 GCA_048941185.1 Promethearchaeota archaeon | reverse complement strand
AAAAAAAAATTAAAAACCATGTTATCGAACAAGGTCATGGAGTAAATTTCGCAATAACTGACTTAGAAAGTAATACAACTATGATGATTCTATTAGATATTAAAGAAGAGATGTAAAAGATTATTTTGAAACTTCTCTTTGATGAAAAATCAGTAAAATCTTTAAAACTTCTAACAGAAAAAGTTATAGAAAGAAAAAATAACTTTTTCTAAAAAACCTATAATCCAGATAATTTATCAATTAAATAAAGAAGCGAAAATAATTTTTAATTAAAAAGATGGCTGGAAAATAAGAATTTAATAGAAAACATAACAATTTCAATCAGATATGCCACTTTCCGTTATGGAGAAAATAGCTTCTCCTTCTGGTAAATGAGGAGCATCGACAATCTTAGCAATTCTTTGTTCTCCCTTGCCTTTTCTCAAATAAATCCTAATAGTGGACCCATGGGCTACAACGTTCCCACCAGCAGCTTGTAATGGATTACCATAGAACACATCCGGTTTTGATTGTACTTGATTTGTCACGACAACTGCTAAATCTGTATATATATCACACAATCTTAATAAGTCATGTAGATGAGAATTAATAAGTTGCTGACGATTTGCTAATGTGCCACGACCTATATATTCACTTCGAAAATGTCCTATAAGTGAGTCTACAATGATTAATTTGATATTCTGTTCTTTAATCAAATTTGCAGCTTCTTTAATTAGAAGAATTTGGTGATCAGAATTATAAGCTCGTCCAAAAACTATATTTTTAAGGATTTTTTTGTGATCCAAATCCAACCCTTCGGCCATTTGAATAATTCTTTCAGGTCTAAATGTACCTTCAGTGTCGATGTATAATGCTTTTCCTTCAATGCCTCCTTTTTCTTCATCTAATTGGACATTTACACATAATTGATGCATTATTTGAGTCTTGCCTGTCCTAAACTCCCCAAAAAACTCAATTACACTACCTGTTTCAACACCACCCCCTAATAAGTCATCCAATTCTTGGCTTCCAGTAGTAATCCGAGCTATATTTTTCCTATGTTCCCATACATCTTCAGCACTCTTGAATCCAATATTTAATTTTTCCATACTTGCTTTTATTAATTTAGCTGTAGTTTTTTCTCCTAAACCACTTTCATCTTGAATAATACTCGGTGGTGTAAATGCAATTGATTCTAAACTAGAAAATCCTGCTTTTATTAATTTATTTAATGTAGCTTCTCCTACTCCAGGAAGCTTTTTTACAGCATTTACAGATTCTTGCATGGAATCCCCATTATATTGGATATCTTCATTGTCAATATCTAAATCTTTCTCAAAATTGTTTTCTTGTTCACTAGTTTCATCATTTTCAAGTTCATCAAAGGCTTCAATTAATTCTACATCATCATCAAATTCATCATTATAATCATCATCACTTGACTCAATGTCTTCATCTTCGAAATTTTCTTCATTTTTTAATTCATTTTGAGCAAAATTAAGATGTTCTTTATAGATTTTTCCTTTTGTATGATTTCGTTTACACTCTTTGCAATAATAAGGCTTACCACTTTCAAGACCATTCTCATCTTTAATTTCTCTTGCTTTAGCCATATAAGATCATTAAAATAAGTGTAATTTTTATAGATATTATTTATTATGCATAGTTAGATAGATATTTATTTTAACTAAAATAGAGTTCTAATTTTCAAATTTATTTTTATAGTTAGAATATAGAAAACGACAATATTCTGAAAATCTAAAATATAAAAAGGAATTCTATTCCTGTTTGTTAATTGATAAAATAATATAAACGCGAATAAATTATATTAAGATATTATTAAAAACACCTGTTATATTAGATGAAATCTTATGAAAATTAAAGTAAAATTTGAATGTTATCCAGATATAATTGAAACCACGATAAAGGATTCTATCAATACCATTAAGAACAATAAAGAGAATTGGGATCCCCCTTTTTTCTTTGATACTAAATCCTATTTAGATATGTCAAAAATTCGAAAAACAACAGATCAATATATTACGGATAATCTCAAAAATATAATAGTATTAGGTACAGGAGGGTCAATTCAGACTTTCCTTGCTTTAAAACATTTAGCAAAACGAAAAATATTTCCTATTACTAGTTCTAGAACTGTAGAGTTAAAAGGCTGCTTAGAAAAAACTAGTCCTAGCAACTCTTTAGTGATTGCAATATCAAGAGGAGGAGAAACTTTAGATGTGAATTCTACTATTGGAATTTTTTTAAGAAAGGGTTATCCATTTTTAGGTCTTTCTTCAATGGGCACAATGTATAAAATTTTAGAAGATAACCAAATACCTATTTTAGATGTCCCCGATCTTTCAGGACGTTATGCTGGTTCCATTTCAAATGTAGCAATTGTACCTGCATATTTAGCAGGAATAAATGTTGAGGATTTTTTAAATGGATTAGAAGAAGGATATAAAATATTTTCAATTAATGATGATAATCCTGCTATAGAATTATCGACTTTTTTATTTAACCTATATAAGAAGAACTATAAAACTGTATTTTCAATGCCTTATTCGAAAAATCTTGAAGGTAGCGTTGGATTATGGGTCCAAGGTATTTCAGAGAGTACTGGGAAGGACGAAAAAGGTATGTTAGGCACATATCAATCAGCACCATTATGTCAACATTCTGTATTAGAATACTTATTAGGTGGAACAAAAGGAAATGCTATCCCTATAATATGGAAAATTAAAAATGAGATTGATGACTTTGTTTTAAATTCCTCTATTTCATATATTCATCTCCACACTGCACAAACCATAGTAAATTATCAAGCTAATGCTACTTTTCAAGCGTTAATTCAACAAGGAGTTCCATCAGCAAAGATTACTATTGAAGATCCTTTTGAAAATAGTATGGGGCATCTTTTATCATTTTTATTATCATCAGTATATTATCTTTGTCTATTAATTGATGTAAATTGGGCAAATAATCCAAAGGTAAACATTGGAAAAGAAATATGTAATAAGGCTCTTAAACAGAAAGCTTCAGAAGAACAACAAATAAGAATAAGAAAAGAAATTGGAAAAGAAAGATTTAAAGATTTTTTCAATTAAAATTTTTCTATGATTAAATGAGATGTTTTTAACATTTCCTCCTTTATTTTGTTCTCCATTGCATAACCTTCTCTATAAACTAGTCTATTTATTCCGGAATTAATTAATATTTTCAAACAACTCATACATGGAAAAGTTGTTGAATATAGAGTTGTTATACCCTTAATAGATGTACCATGGATAGCTGCTTGAATGATACAATTAATTTCAGCGTGAACTCCCCTACATAGCTCAGGATTTTCTCCCGTTTGTAAATTTTTCCTAACGCATGTATCCGAAGCGCAATGATTAAATCCAGAGGGAACTCCATTGTATCCCGTTGATAAGATGTGAGAATTTTTTACTAAAACAGCCCCTACTTTTCTTTTTATACATGTAGATCTAAGAGAAACAACTTCTGCTATTTTCATGAAATACTGATCCTTAGAAATTCGATTATTATTTTTTTCATTCATAATTTCTATTTAACTATTTATTTTTAAAAGATTTAAGTTCGATAAATCCATCATTTTTTTATAATAAAGAATAAAATAAATTATTATTTTCAAATAATAATCCTACTAACAATAAATAATAAAATATGGTAAACCTTGAAACTTAGCATTATTATACCCTGTTATAATGAAGATAAAACAATTAAACCACTTTTAAATGAGTTTTTTAAGATAAATTTCCCGATTGATTATGAAATTATTGTTGTAGATGACGGCTCAAAGGTTAATCATAAAAAGTATGTAGCAGAAGAGATAAAAACAAAAAAAGTAACCTTTATTAGACTTCCCCAAAACCAAGGAAAAGGAGTAGCAATACGAGTTGGGTTAAAATATGCTACTGGAGACATCTTTATTATTCAAGATGCAGATTTTGAATATTATCCCTCAGATATCCCTAAACTATTAGAACCCATCTTGAAGAGAGAGGTCAATGTTGTTTATGGGTCAAGGTTTTATTCCAAACCTAAAGAAATGTCTAAATCTCATTTAATAGGAAATTTATTTTTAACTAAGTTAACTAATTTACTTTTTAACGTAAATTTAACAGACATGGAAACTGGTTATAAAGTATTTACAAGAACAGTATTAGAAAATATTGAATTAAGTGCAAGAGAATTTGAGTTTGAACCCGAAATTACCTCACAAATTCTCTTGAAAGGTTTTAAAATTAAAGAATACCCAATTGAATATAATATTCGTCGATATGGATTTGCTAAGATAAATTATTTTGATGGAATTGAAGGTGCTTTAGTTTTATTGAAATTTAGGTTGTTTAGTAGTTCGAAGTTGTTCCAATTCATTTATAACGTCTACAAAATTCATTTTAAAAAAATTATGAAAAAAATACAGAAAAAAATTCCTATTTAAAACATATTTGATAACGGAAATTCTTAGAAGACAAATAAGATAAATAGATATGACATTAAAACTCCCAGAAAGGACAAATAAAATGTTATAATGTGATTATTTACATTGATCTTTCTTTTAATAAATCCCAGATTCAATTCAAATGTAAAAAAATCCTTTTCTACTAAAATACCATAAAAAATAATTGATTGAAACCATCTTAGATAGGGATAACTAAAAATCATAAAAGATGCCATTGCTATGATCGATATAATTACATTCTCAAATTCATTAGATTTTTTCAA
>JBHLNW010000174.1:0-2647 GCA_048941185.1 Promethearchaeota archaeon | reverse complement strand
TTTAGAATTAATTCACAAACACTTAATATTACCGTTTGGATATTATTTGTAGTAGCTTTTCTTATAAATATACTGATTGGTACATGCATAATTGCGAGTATATCAGGCTATTTTAAAATCTCATCAATAGTTTTCACTCAAAAGATAATTAAAATATTTGATATATTTGTAATACTTTACTTTATTTGGGCTATTCGCGCACTAATTAGAATATTTTTGTCAATTGAGCTAATTCCATCTATAAATTTTCTATTCGAATTCTCTGTTCCACAATGGATGTTAAATTTCTTAATTGATGTCGGATATAACGAAACCTTGACATTCCTAGAAAATATGGATCTATTTTTTGGACATTTCTATTTAAAGATCTTTAGTATCGCTCTTGTTTTTTGGGCATTATATCGAAATGGTTTTGGTCATATAAGAAAAACAATATTCGATGAAAAAGCTAATAAAAATCTATGGATATTTTTAATAATTGGGATATTTGGAGCATTATCCCTTGCAATCATGAATTATAGTAATTTGGACCCATTTTTAGATATTGGCTATAATATTGGAGTTATAATTGGCTCCTCGATTTTTATTTGGGAGATCAACAAAATCAAAAAAATATATTTCTATTATTATTTTATTTTAATATTTGCTGGGATAGGGCTAATCTGGATTACATCTTATTGGAGCATTCTCTTTTCCTTAATGACAAGTATTATTTTAATTTTCTTATTCTTTATACTCAGAACATGGCAACATAAAAAAATTAGATATTATTTATACTAATTTTCTAGGTATTGGATAATTTTAGCTTTTTTTAGATAAAATTTAAATAATTATTATATATTCATAATCAAAAATAATAAGGAGGAATAGAGAGAAATGCAATTTAATGACAAGGAATTAGAAAAAGAAGTAATAAAAAATGCAATTTTGGATTATTATCATGAAGGGCATGTTAAAAGCGATCCAGAACTATATAACAAGATTTTACATGAACAATGGAGATTTTTCTTCTTTGATGAGAACGGACACCTTAGAATTGTTAATAAGGAAGAATATATGTCATGGTATAATCCTAAAAATGTGAATGAAAATTTAAATTGGGAAACTGAGTTTTATAATATTGATGTAACAGGAAATAACGCTGCTGTGAAACTCAAAATTGAATGTGAAGCGGTTGGTTATATTGATTACTTTAATCTTATGAAAATCAACAGTAAATGGTGGATTGTTCATAAGCTATCTCACAAAATTAAGTAAATAATTCTTCATTTAAAGCTAAAAGCTTATTTATCATTAATTTTGTTTTATTTATAAATTAGCTTCGAATCCAAATAGTAAATCTTGGATCTTTGCTTTAATCTCTTTAGATATGTTTTGTACTATATCTTCAGGAATGTATTCTAAATATTCTAAGAGCACATCTTTAATTATTGGTTCAACTTCTCTCGTTAATTCGTCGATAACTTCATGTTTTTTCAAATAAGCATTGTTGTAACTTCTAAGATAATTACTATTTAATTGTTTAAGCCATGCTTTCCCTTTAATTTCCATCATACCTAAAATTTTTCTAGATTTGATAGCATTAAAATGCTTAAATTCAAATTCATGTCTAGTTAAAATCTCTTCAAAATAATTGACAATAAACGCCTTTTCTTTTAAACTTAATTCTGTATTAGAGTTTAAGAAGACTATAACCATATGTTTATCAAAAAGAAAGAAAATTTGAACTTTTATATTAGAACCATGGATTTCTAAATTTGAAATATTTTGTATATTTGTCTGTCCTGCAAAAGATTTAAGTGAGCTAAAATACATCGATATTAGGTCAATTTCCAAAAAATTTTTTTCATTTTCCGTAAGATAAGATTTTATTGGCTTAAAGTTATTCTTATTTTTAGAATCATATTCAATCACAATTAATGTATTTCCATATTGATCCGCAATCAAGACACCGATTATAGGAGGAATCTTATCAAAATTGCAAGATTTATAGGCATTTTTAACCAACATATTTTCGATGTATTCTTTTTTTACTTCACTATTGCTGTTATTCTTTATGAAAAATTTATTATGGCCTGTTTCCATTATAGATTCCTCGATTGATTCTAATCATGAAATTAAAGCATAAACAATTAAAAACACAATTCTCTTTAAAAATGTAAGAGAGATAAATAAATTATGAAAATAGTAAAAATGATAAAAAGACAAAATCTCAAAAAACGTTGAGGAGATTAGTTTAGAAATGTATGGAGAAATTATGGCAATCCTTACTGTTGTATCTTTTGCACTATCATTTGTGTTAGCAAGAAAGATAGAAAATGAAGCAACCCCTATATTTCAAAATGCAGTAAGATCAATTATAGGATTTTTAACATTTCTAATTATTTGTCTATCATTAGGGATATTTTTCAAAATTTTTTCTCTTTCAATTTTGATAGTATTCTTCTTATCCATTAGTATTTTGTTCACTGTAATTTTAGGTGACACAGCCTATCTTCATTCACAGAAGATTTTAGGACCTGCTAAAGCTCTTGCTATTACTACTACAACTCCATTTTTTACAATATTATTTGCTATTTTTTTTTTGAATCGGCCAATTTCAGTTCAAATGGTTTTTTCAGGAATTTTAATTGGAATTGGAGTTATA
>JBHLNW010000112.1:0-10624 GCA_048941185.1 Promethearchaeota archaeon | reverse complement strand
CGATAATACCAAATGGCTCCCATCTTGATAAAGCGCAATAAACATCAGAAGCAATATGTGCAAGATGAAAAATATCTATTGCCACTCCAAAAATAATTCTTACATTGTTAGGGTATTTTTTAACATATTGAGCATAACTTCGAATTTCATTTAAACTGTAATCCGTAGGCAATATAAGGAATAAAAATTTAGCATTTGGGATTACTTTGATGACAAGAGGAATAGCTTCAAAAATTGTTTCAAATCCTTTTTGTGGCGAAATTCTTCCAGTTGTTATTGCTAAAGGTCCTGATTGGTCAAAACTCTTAATATATCCACTTTTAACGAATTCAGTCCCATTTGAAATTTCATTAATAACTTTTAAAACTTTCTCTGATTGGATTAATGGACTCCTGTCTAAATGAGATAACTTATGGGTTAACAAATATTTCTTCATATCAGACAAAGTTATGTAGTTCTCATTGGATATATGTAAGATATATCTTATTTCTTGTTCATGATTTTCTAAAACTTTCTGAAAAATATCATTATAATCCCAATCACAACCATCCCATACAAAATTCGATTTAAATTCAATTAAATCTTTACCGCAATTGGGAATTATATCTGATTTTAAATAAGATTGACTTACAGTTGTTACTAAATCACTAATAAATGCCCCTATTTGTTCAACAGTAGGTGGTTGATACTCCCCACTAATTTTTTCACATATTGAGAAAATTTCACGTAGATTTAATGATTTAATACCATCTTTAAGATGAATAGAAATCGGAGTTTGGTCTACTCCACATACATTATAAAAATCTATTGCATATCTTGGCCAAGTTAGTAAATGAATTGTAATTATTGAAGCTACATCTAAGGCATTTTTAGCTAATATTTGCTTTATCCCAATAAATGGAATAACAGCATGATAATCATGAATATGAATTATATCGGGTATGTCGTTTTTACAATTATCTATTAAATAATTAACATAGCAACACATACCATTGCTAAAAAGGCAAATCTTAGCGCTAAGGGTGTCTGGGTTATATACAATTTTATCATCTAAAAATCGGTTAGTGAATGGATTTTCCCCATGTAATAAAATAATACTAACATTATGTAATCTAGATTTATAAAACGCAATTTTATATGTTGTTTCTGGTTCATTTATTCCAAAATTTGAAGGATTTATTTGTCCTACACAATTAAATGGTAATTTTTCCCATTCAAGAGTTCTATCTAGCTTTTGTAATTGACCATGGGAAGGAATAAACACAGTAATATTATAATCATTTGCTAAATACTTAGCTTGATTTGCGGGTACTTCTCCGAGCCCACCAACTTTAATAATTTCCGCGTATTCAAAAGTAAATATCCAGATATTATCTTTGTTTTCTTTCAAGATATTTCAATATTTTTAGGACTCATTTATTGGGTTAAAATCAAATACTTGAGTACTGCTTTAATTATAATTAAGTCTAATTCGTTAAAAAAAGAATTTTATTAAAACTTAATTAAAACTAAAAATCTTTGACTCAATTACGACAAAAATTAATTTTAATAATAATGGATTAATCGTAATTATCAATATAAATATCAAATAATCATAAATTTTAAAAAAAATATTTTCAGTGATAATTTATATGGTAGATTTTGAAGTAATCAATTCCGTTATTCCTACAGCTGGACCCTATAATCTTGGTATAAAAGCCGGTAATCTTCTTTTTATATCAGGACAAGTAACTACCCCAGAAATAAGAGATATTAAAGGTCAGACTTTAGTAGCTTTAGAAAAAATCAAAAAAATTTTAGAGGCTGCAAGAGCAGATGTCACAAACTTAGTGAAAGTGACTGTTTATTTAAAAAATATGTCAGATTTTAAAGAAATGAATAACGCCTATAAAGAATTTTTTGAGCAAAATGGTGTGTATGATAAATTCCCTGCAAGAACCACTGTCGAGGCGCTTTGTCCACTTCCATATGGATTAATTGAAATTGATGCTATTGCTGTATTATAAAGAGTAATAATATCTTTTATAATAGAAAATCTTATTTCCCCCAAAATTAAATTATAAATAAGATTTAAATTTAACATAATCATAATAAAAGCACTTATAAATTATGTGTGACACTTACGTTAGTTTAAGTACTTGGTCTAAAGATGGAAATGTGATTTTTGGAAAAAATAGTGATAGACTCGATTCGGAACCTCAGTTAATAACATATAGCCCTCGAAAAACTTATTCTCTTGGTGAAGAATTAAAATGCACTCATATTTCAATTCCCCAAGTAAAAGAAACTGCTGCTGTTATTTTAAGTCAACCTTTTTGGATGTGGGGCGCAGAAATGGGTGCTAACGAGTATGGGGTGGCTATTGGTAATGAATCAATACAAACAAGAGAACCTTTAAAAGATATAGGTCTTCCTGGTATGGATCTTCTTAGATTAGGTCTTGAGCGAGGAAAAACCGCTAAGGAAGCATTGAATGTTATTACTAGTCTATTAGAAGAGTATGGTCAAGGAGGTTTTCATAGTTTAAAACAATATAATTATCACAATTCCTATCTTATTGCAGATCCAACTGAAGCTTATGTGCTAGAAACAGCAGGGGATTGGTGGATTGCAGAAATTGTTGAGGATTTCCGTACAATCTCAAACCATATCTCTATAAGGTATAAGGGAGATATGAGAAGAAAAGGAATTATTCAACATGCTATTGAAAAAGGTTATTGCAAGGATGATAATGAATTTGATTTTAAAATGACATTTTCGCTTTCACCACTTCCAGAGCAATTTCCTATAACTGATAGAGATGGTTTTTCTTTAAATCAATTATCAACAAATAAAGGAATGGTTAGTGTTCCTATGATGATGGAATTTTTAAGAGCACATGAAGTAGGGATCTGTAGACATATTAGAAAAGATCAATCTGTTGGTTCCCAGGTTTCTCTATTAAGAAAAAATCATAAGAAATCAATACACTGGTTTACAGGGAGTACTATTCCGTGTTTAAGTATTTATAAACCATATGTCTTTCCTGCAGAAGGGCAAAATGTTGTTGAGGCAAAGTCCTACAAATCTATAGATCCAAATTGGTTTTGGATGAGACATTTTAATTTTATTAATGTTTACAAAAAGCATCCAAAAAGAGATATTCCTGAAAGAAATGATTATTACAAAAAATTAAGAAACATAGAAACTGATTTACTCAGACGTGTTGATAACGTACTTACTAAAGAAGAAATAATTTCAGAACATGAATTTAATGAACTGATTAAAGCCATCAATTATGGTGGATGGAAAAAATCAGAGGAAGTAATTATATAAATGTGTGACACTCTCGTAGCTCTTGGAAATTCAACTAAAGATGGAAGCGTAATTTTTGGTAAAAATTCAGATCGACCTTTTAATGAAGTGCAATTAATCACCTATTCTCCTAGAAGAAGTTTTAAAGAAGGAGATTCCTTAAAATGTACATACTTAGAAATTAAGCAGGTTCGTGAAACCTATGCAATTCTCTTAAGTCAACCTTATTGGATGTGGGGGGCAGAAATGGGAACAAATGAGTTTGGGGTTGTAATCGGAAATGAAGCAGTATATACTCATGAACCATTAAGAAATATTGGGTTATTAGGAATGGATTTATTGAGGTTAGGTCTTGAGAGAGGAAAATCTGCAAGAGAATCAATGGAGATTATAATCCAATTATTAGAAAAGTATGGTCAGGGAGGTGGTTGTGCATATGATGATCAGACTTGGTTGTACCATAATTCATTTATAATTGCAGATCCTAAAGAAGCTTTTGTATTAGAGACAGCTGATAAATGGTGGATAGTTGAAAATGTAAAAAGTATACGTTCAATCTCAAATGGTCTTACTATTAGGGGAAAAGGGGACTATAGAAAGAAAGGAATAATTGAGCATGCTATTAGCAAAGGATATTGTAAAGATGATAATGATTTTGATTTTGCTATAACTTTTTCTGGATCTCCTCTCTCTGTTATCCCTTCAATTTATTCCAGAGGAGGAAAATCCACAATTTTGTTGAATCAAAATAAGGGTAAAATAACATCTAGTTTAATGATGGAATTTCTGAGAGAGCACCAAGCGGGAATTTGTATGCATGGTGGGTTTGAATCTACAGGTTCTCAAGTTTCACATTTAAGGAAGGAAAGAAAATCAATCCACTGGTTTACAGGAACAACTCTTCCCTGTGTAAGTAATTATAAGCCTTATACTTTTCCTATTGATGGGCAAAAGTATTATAATCCAGCACCTTACCAATTAGTAAATCCTGATTGGTTCTGGTGTAAACATACAAGATCTAAACCAATAAAAAAGAAAAATGACCTTAGATCTATTGAAAAAAGTATTATATCTAAAGTAAATGATTTGATAATCCAAGATGATGAAATTCCAGAAAATATATTTAATGAAGAGATAAAAATTTTAAATTTGGAAGCATGGAATAAGTCTTATGAGTTGTTAAAGTAGGCTCGAGAATTTTTGAAGATTTTATATTAATCAAAAAAACTTAATAGTTTTGGAGTATTCTTCCTTTTAATTTATTTAGATTAAAAGGCTTTTAAGTATTCAACAATGTCATTGAATAAATTGGATATTTTAGGAATGGAAGGAGTCATTTCAAACTATAAACGTGGGCGCCATACAATACATCAAAAACACTGTATAATAGTTTTTTCCAATATAAAAACAAGAAAAGACGCAAATAAACTTATTGGTAGGACAGTTGTTTGGAATACTCCTACAGGTAAGGAATTAAAAGGAATAATCACTCGAGCACATGGTAATAATGGTGCCGTAAGAGCCCATTTTAAAAAAGCTGGAGTCCCTGGACAAGCTTTAGGGAAAAAAGTAACAATTATTAAATAACCTTCTTGCTATTCATCTTTTCACTTTATATGTCTATATCTGGATATTACATGATACGAGAATAATATAACTTTTTTTATGTTTTGGAATTTCTTATTCTTCTGATAAAGCGATTTTAAAGGTAAATTTTGCCTTATTTGGTTGGGTTTTAACATTAATATGACAGAGCAAGTTTGTAGATTTTGTCACAGATATGTAAAGTTGGCTTATTATTGCGAAGAGTGTGGCTCCAGTTGTTGTTCTGAATGTCTTCATGAAAAAAAAGTAGATTTCTTTAATTGTCAAGACTGTAAATCAAAAAATATTGAATTATCTAATTCTGAAAATAAAAGAATTTGTAAGGATTGTGGATCTGAAAATGTTGCAAAAGTAAATCAACGTTTGAAATCATGTCCGAAATGTGATTCACATGAAATTATAAATATTTATGAAAAAAAAGAAGAACTAGAAAAAAATTTTTTAGATTTAATTAAAGAAACCCGTTCTTTCATCCACCCTTTAAAAGAAATCCTTGATAAATTATATCTCTATCAAACTAAAATAAAAGAAGTCAGAGATCCGCCAAATAAATATTATCACTTCCCTCAAATGGAATCAGATTTATTAGCTTTTTTTAAGTTATTTAACTATATTCAAAGCACCTTATTTGAAAAAGTAAACGTACATTTTCATCAAATAAATCAAAATAAAGAATATTTTTTTGATATTTATACCCAACCTAACTCTAATATAAATATCATTGAAGGAATTTTTGAAAATCTATCACGGAGTTATAATTCAATTGAAGAATTTATAGAGATCAATCTTGAAACATTTAAAGATGGTTTTGAAACCTTCGAAAAGAATCTGAATTTTATTGATAAAGTTAATCATTATTTTAATTCCTATAATAAAATACTTAGACTCGCAGATGGTGAAAAGCCTGTGTATGCTATTTA
The DNA here is from genome assembly GCA_048941185.1 of Promethearchaeota archaeon. GTDB lineage: Archaea > Asgardarchaeota > Lokiarchaeia > Sigyniarchaeales > SOKP01 > Loki-b32. Next base: position 4,805 of record JBHLNW010000112.1, on the reverse strand, counting down.
TGCTAAATTAACAAACGGATTAAATTCACACGATAAATACAAGAAAGATAAAGGTATTATGTTTATAACTAATTTCGATCTTTCATTTATTCACGAATACGGAATAAAAAAAAAGAAAAAGGAATTAATTTTCAAAGCTCCTGTGAAAGATTTAACAAGATTAAGAGAAAAAGGCAAAATCTTCAAAAAATTATATATAGAATTTGCCTATGGAAAATATGAATTTACTTTACCACCTAAAGCTGTTTCGAGAGTAATCGAATATATTCTTTCAGCCAGATCTTTTGATGAAACAACGATATATGATGAAAAGACTGCAAAGAAACTTCAATATATTGATTTGGATTTAAATGATTTAACAAATTTTATTGAGGAAAGTATCAATTCATTTTTTAGTATAAAATGTCAATATAACAAAAATTTAGAAAACTGGTATAATCAAAATAAGGACTTACCTTACCCTTTTGGTGTTCAAACCAACCAAATACATAATATTTCTCCTCGAACGCCTGCTCAATTTTTAAATCCACAAAATAATGCTCAACCATGGCTTAACTTTCCAGTAAATTCAAATACCTATCAAAGAATTAATAACAACTCCTATAATCAACCTAATCTTAGTCCTTCACCCCATATTATCGCTAATCCTCAAATAACAGATTTTAATAATAATAATCTATATATTCAAAATCTCAATAACCCCAATCGCTTTCAGAATTACAATCCACAGAGAATCAACGCTAACAACCATTTAAATAACAACATAAACTCTCAAAATCAAAATCAAATTATGAATGAATTTCCTAATGAGAATGATTATTTCTTGAATAAGAATGCAATCTTCCAAGATTACAATAGAAATCATTTATCTGATCTTTTTGATTCAGAATATATTCAATCAAATAATTCATATAGATATAAGCAAAAACTATTCAAACTAGATAAAGAAAAACATAAGAAGATGCTCGAGTTAGATAAAGAGAGATATAGTTTGAAAGAAACATTAAAAAAACTTGATAATAAGTTTGATCAAGGAATTATTTCTGAAGTAGATTATTTTAAGACATTTAAAAACCTCCAAAAAGAAATTTACCTTATTGAAAAAAAAATTCAGGACTTACAAAAAAGTATGGAAGAGGTAGAATCTCTCAAAAGAGATAGTAGAAATTTTGATAAAAGGCGCTTTTATACGTAGTAAGTTTATCTTGATTTGTTAGTAGAATCTAGTTTTTTTATCCTAAATTTATATTTTTATTATTCCATTAGATCATATGGAAAAAGAAGATGGGCTGTTTACTACAGTAGTAGGAAGTTGGCCTTTAAATAACACATATAATAATATGGTAAAGATTTTTACTGATTTAATTCAAATTGGAATTGATTTTCCCTGCTATCCTCAACTATTATCAATGACAGAACAATTTCTATCTCCTTTATCTAAAATCTTACCTCAATTAGAAGAAATTAACGGTAAGTTCTATTTACATGATGAATTTAGTATACCAAAGGAACCTATTGCCCTTGAATATGGAAAATTTATTATTAAATTTTTTAATGAAAATCCAGATCTTAAGAAATTTGTTAGAGGTACAAAAGCTTGCTTAACAGGACCTTTTACTTTAACATTTGAGACAATATTGAAAGACTCTATTGCTAAGGGTTTAAAACCGGTAATCTTCGAAGAGCCACGAGCAGTAATGGTAGATTGGATTGTGGATAAGTTTGCTGAAATTATAAAGCAAATCGGAAAAGCTTACAATGATATGAAAATAGATATCATATCTTGCGATGAACCAATTCTGGGGTTGCTAGTGGGAAGGAAAATCTTGTTCCATTCAGAAGATTTTATTATTAGAACTATAAATAAAGCTATATCTGGAATAAAGGGATTACCTTCAATACATGTCTGTGGAAGAATCAGTCCCAATCTTCGAGATCTTCTTTTAAAGACAAATGTGAAAATCTTAGATCACGAATTTAGTACAAATGAAGAGAATTTTAAAGTGTTCGAGAAAAAGCATTTTCAAGGAACTGATAAATTTTTAGCATTGGGAACCGTTGAATCAAAGTTTGTCCCGGTTAAAGATAAGAAAATTAATGATTATGTGGAAAACGTTGAATTACTAAAAATTTATATTAATAGAGCAATAGAGCAATATGGAAAAGAGAATTTAATAATTAAACCAGATTGTGGTTTCTTCCCTTTGAAAATTTTCGGAGAAAAAGATGGATATGAAATAGCAATAAGTAAAGTGAGAAATATGGTCCTTGCTTTGAATGATTTAAAGCAAGTATTATTATAATTAATTAAGATTAAGCAGTTAACAAAAGATTTTTATGAAAAAAATTTAACCTTCAAGTTCCTTGCGAAGTTTATCGATTTCGTCTTTTAATTGATCTTTTGATTTAACTTCAGCCTCTTCTTCTTCGAGATCGTATTCTGGTATATATTTTAAATCATCAGCAGGAATTTCTGGCATTGCGCCTCCTTGTTCTAATAGCATTTCAGTCTCAAGTTGGTTTAATTCTTCTGTAACATCAATTGCAAGATCAATTTCTGGATCACCAGCCAAAATTTCAGCTGCTTCTTCAATCTCGGATACATAAGCCTCAGAATCTTCTGCAATTTCAGCAACTTTAGTAGGGGATGCTTTTGTTGCAATGTATTCTAATTCATCTCTTATTCCTCCCATTACGTCACCTGTTTGAGAGATGAGCATTCCCTCTTCTATCGCTTGAATTTGTCTTTCAATCTTTAAGCGGATATTATTACTACGGTCAACTTTTGCTTGATATGCTTTATATTGTACCAAATACGATTTTGCTCGATCTTTTTCACCACGTCTTAATGCAATTTTGGCGTTTTTTCTACTAATCTCAGCACGTTTATTATAATTTTTATTCATCATATTCAATTTATGGATATGACCTTTCGCTTTTGCGACTAAGTCGTCTTTTTCTTTACTTTTACGTGGAAATAGTTTCTTTTTTAACCCCATTTTATCACTACACCATTTAGACCTTTAATTTAATATTTTTATGTGATTTTATGAATTAAATAATATTTCTGACTTAAAAATTTAATATTATTTGATATAATATTATAAAATAATTCTCATCAAAAAAGTTTAGCTAGACCAAAATTTAAGTATTATGAAAAAAATTATACTTGATTTCGAATCAAAAAATTCTATTTTAACAGAATTATTACATGAAGCCTTAAATAGCAATATTAAGGATTTTTTAATTTCTCAAGATACATACAAGGAATTCGAAAAATTTGAAAGAGTAAATCTTTATTCTAAGAATCCTAAAATTCCAACACAGTATTTAGTTTATGAAGATAAAAAGATTTTGGAAGAAAATATAATTAATGAAAATCTAGCCAATAAGAGCGTCGGATGTTTTGTTGCATTGAAATCTAAGGAAGATGAAAATGATATTATAGAATTATCGAGAAAAAATTATGTGGATTTTATTATTGTTTCAGCTCAAGATTGGAAGATTATTCCTTTTGAAAATCTTATTGCAAATATGCATAAATACGATACAGATCTAATAGCTGTTGTTGAAACAGTAAAAGAAGCAGAAGTCATGCTAAAGACTTTAGAAATTGGAGTTGATGGAATTTTGATAAAGCCCAAAAATGTCAATGATATTATCAAGTTAAAGAATCTTCTACATACCCAGTTAAGCTTAAAATTAGACAAAGCAACAGTTAAAAAAATTCAAAATATTTCTGAAAGTGAAAGAGTTTGTGTAGATACTACTTCACTTTTAAAATTAGGAGAAGGATTTTTAGTTGGTTCAACAGCTGCAGGATTCTGCCTAATTCACGCTGAGACTTTTGAAACTGAATATATAGCACCAAGACCATTTAGAGTAAATGCAGGGGATGTATCAGCATATATATTAGTTCCTGATGAAGATACTCAAAAAATTTATCGAACTAAATATCTTAGTGAATTAAAGGGAGGAGATAAAGTATTAGCTGTTAATGCCGAAGGAGAGGTTAGGAGTTTATCTATAGGAAGAATTAAAATTGAGACTCGCCCTATGCTTCGATTTGAGTTAGAAGCATTAGAGGGTGATAGGAAAATTCAAATAAGTTGCATTTGCCAAAATGCTGAAACAGTTCGATTGGTTACAGCAGATAGAATAGCAATATCTGTAGTAAATATAAAGATTGGAGATGAGTTATTAGTTCATTTTGGCCCTGTAGCCTTGCATTCTGGAACTCTTATAAAAGAAAGTATAATTGAAAAATAAATCCTCTTTTTATTTCTGAAGTTGAGATTTCTATGACATACTTGATCAGTTTGATGATTCCTAATACTAGTTATGGAGTTCTAATAGCATCAAGATTAAAAGCTGTAGCATTTTCTTTTAAAAACACATATCCTTTAACAATGTTCTTAACTCCACCAAATTCATTAAAGTAATCAGTTATTGCATTTAATAATTCATTTTCTATATCATTCTCAATGGATTTTAGATAAACTTTTGGTTTGTTCGTAATTACCAATTCTTCATGATCTCCTAGAAATACTATAAATCTTATAATTGTATTTTTTATATATTATATAAAAATTAGATAATAATTATTAGTAAAATGGTTTGATTGTTTTGACAACTTATTGGGCGCCTTTGCTTCACGTTTATCAACCCCCCACCCAAGATTTTAACGTTTTAAAAAATATTGATAAAAAATGTTATAAACCGCTGTTTTCTTTGCTTGGAGGTTATGATAATGCAAAATTTTCTTTAAATATCAATGGTGTTCTTATTGAATTATTATATGAATT
>JBHLNW010000021.1:28097-44312 GCA_048941185.1 Promethearchaeota archaeon | reverse complement strand
TTTTATCAGCTATTTTGTAATTCCATTCACCGGAATACATATAAATTACTCAAACAATTATAAACAAACAGAAATTGGCACAATTAATATAGAATCTTTACCTTCCTCTCTAAATTCTGAATCTAATATAAAGTTTTTTAATCTAGAGTTTAATTCCAAATCTGACTATTCTAAGTACGATAAGGATTTAAATGAATATTTAGAAAATCTAACTTTAGATCAAAATGATAATCTAAATCATATACAAATTGTTGTACTTTTTGAAGATTACGTTAGTAAAGAAGAACGTATCGAAATACTAGACTCTGTTTTTAGTGATTATAAATTTGTAAGAAATTATGATATAATTCCTGCTACTTATATAAAAATTAATCCTAATCAACTAATGACTAATAACCGTTTAATAAATGGTATAACATCAATAAAAAAAATTTATACTTCAAAATTATATCAAAATCCTTATATTTTAGATGAAAATCTTCCAGTAAGTACCTTAAGTCCTATAGATTATTCTAATTGGTGGCTTTCTGCTGTTGGAGCAGAAGATTTACCTTATGATGGATCAGGTGTTAAAGTAGCTGTGATTGATACAGGGATATTCAATCACCCTGATTTAAATATTATAAATAATAGTAATTTTGTCACAAACGAGAGTCAATTAAATTATTATGATGATATTGGCCATGGCACTCATGTAGGAGGAATAATTGCTGGTAATGGAGGAGTCTCTTCAGGAGAATATCGTGGTATAGCACCTGGAGCTCTCTTAATTAATGCAAGAGCTGGAAATTTAACTGGGTTGAGTGATGTCGACATTGTAAGTGCCATAGAATGGAGTTCAAGTCCAACCAGTGCTGGAGGTGCGGGAGCAGATATAATTTCAATGAGTTTTGGTGGTGGGTATCCAATTATTTCAGATATAATAACTCAAGCGATCTCGACAGCAAAGGATCTTTATGGAGTCATCTTTGTATCCTCCGCAGGTAATTCTGGTCCAGAATATTTTTCAGGATCAACCCCTGCTTCTGGTATTGATGTAATTGCAGTAGGTGCGACAGATCGAAATGATAAATTAGCTTCGTTTAGTAGTTGGGGTCCTAGTTTTAAATATTTAGGATATCCAGATGTAGTAGCTCCTGGAGTAAATATAATTTCAACAGAAGCACCGAATTCCGTTATTTCAGACGAACTGCGTTATTTAGGAGATTATTTCGATTTTCCTGGTGATGCTGATTATATACCTCTTAGTGGGACGAGTATGTCATGTCCTATTGTTGCAGGTGCTTTAGCAATCTTATTAGATGCTTATCCTAACATAACTCCTGAAACCGCTAGAATCGCTTTAATAGAAGGAGCAAGAAAGCTTGCGAATGAAAATGAAGATGATCTCCTTAAATCTGGGGCAGGATTAATAAACATCAGTGCTTCTCTTGATTATCTGAACTATTTAAATGATACAATTTCGAATATTAATGATATTGTTAAACTTTATCCTGATAAATTGCCTGTTAAACCATATGATTTATTGCACTTTCCAGGAGATCATCAAAAATTTAATTTAACTGTTCTTTCAGGTAAAAATAACACCTTTGATGTTGAAATTCCTAATAACATACAAGGCATCACAATTTCATCAGATAAGACTACTATTATTTTCTCTGAATCTGGGATAAGTTTCCTAGAGTTGGAATTTGAAGTTAATCAGGATGCCCTACCAGGTAAAAAAAGTTTCCAAATTAACCTAACAAATGCAGGAGAAGTATACGATAGCATTGATGTTGTTTTGGATATTCGACTACCAGAATATAAGATACTAATGGAATCATATCATGGACTAAATGATTGGTTTCCAGAAATTTCTAGATTCTACCAAATTGGATTTTATGAAGCTATGGAGGATCTTTCTGATTTGAATATATCAATTGATTATGAAATGGAATATTGGACTCCAGATTATAATAAAGATATAAATAATTCGATTTTGACAGAAGAACGATTAGCTCAATATGATATAATCTTTTTACAAAACCCCATATTACCTTATAGCACTTTGGAAATAGATAATTTAAAGGAATACTTTGAAAATGGAGGTAATTTATTCTTTCTAGGAACGCGATATCAAAATCTAGCTATGGATAATATTAATTATTTATTCGCAGAATTAGGCATAGATATTCAAATTAATGAAGAAAACGTTATGAATGACAATTGGTTAGGGATAGAATTAAGTGTAAGCTCCCAAAATGTAAGTGATTTCAATAATCCTAAACTTTTTAATGGAGTTAATGATATCTTCTGGCAATATGGTAATAGTTTCACGGTTTCGGGTAACGCTGAATCTGTTGCTACTATAAATAATAAAACAGTAGTTGCTTTATACAATGGAACTACTCTTGGAAAAGGTAATTTAGTAGCTTTTGGAGATTTACATTGGATTTATTATAATTATCTATCTACATCCCATAACCAAGATCATTTTAACTTCTTAAATAATCTTATGGAATTCTTCTTGCAAGAAGAGCAAGCATCTATTAATATCAATTTAAAAAGAGATCGTGTTTCTGATTCAAAAATCGACTTATCAATATACTTAAAGGATCAAAATTCTGAATCTCCAATAACACCATTGGATTATACATCATTAGAAGTTTATATTAATAATACTTCTTTTTCAGAATCACTCGAACTAAATACATCTCTCTCAGATAATGGTATTTATTTTAATAATTCATATGATCTTCCCTTTATGAGTTATACGCCTTACAATATTAGAGTAAATCTTACAATTGGTTCAAATAGTTATATTAAAAGTTCTAGAATTCTCTATTTTGACAGGAGTAAGATACCACCGATCATTAATTTATTGAGTAGTGATTTAAATATAACAAGAGCTCCTGGGGATTCAACAGATTTAGTAGCTGAGATGGATAACTCGACTTACGGTAATATAGAAGGGTATCTTTCATTATTTTCCTATTCATTATACAATTCAAAACAATCTGTTAATCGGACTCTTATATTTAACCATCAAGGTTCAAATAATTACAGTGTCAATTTCGATCCAGACACATCAGATCCTTCTGGATTTGGGATCTATTACATTGTTCCTAAAAACGCCAATTATTCTAATCCAAACTCACCTAGAGACGTTTTTCAAATTATTAATAATCCTCCTGAAATATTAGAAGATAGTTCAAGTTTCAATTTGGCTGGTTATACTAACATCTATTTTGATGAAACGGAATCTGATGAAGGATCATATGTATATGCCGCAACTCAAGGGGACAGATTTAATTTTGCTGTGGATGCAAAAGATTCGGTAAATTATGAAGATAGTAATTCTAGCATGAGAGTATTCGTAAATTTATTCATCTGTTCTGTAACTGTGGACAGTTATATTGTTCTAATATTTCCCCAATCTATTGTTGTATCTGAGTTAAGTTATGAACTTATCTCTGGGAAGTATGAAGGATCGTTTATAATTCCAGATACAATACGGTATAGCACTATTTCTGGTACTAAATCAATCCCTACCGCCGCAAGTTTTGATTTCAATACTAATGAAGGATATTTGGGAGTGCTTTACATTAGAGTGTACGATAGTGAAGGTGAATATGATGAATTTATTATTGTTTTAGTTATTTCAGGCCGACCAGTTGATCTTTCTCTAATAATCATAATAGTCATTTCAATCGTAGCTCTTTTAGCTGTCGTTAGTATGATAGTTTATTATGTAAGGAAAGCAAAATACCCTAGAGCAACCCAAATTCAACCGAGATATAAAGATTATTATTACAGACCTTCATATGACGAAACAGAGGAAGAAACCTATATAGTGCCTGAATCTATAACTTCAACTGGAGCCTCATTTTATTGTCCTTTCTGTGGAGATCCAATCAAGGTTCCAAAAAAATACTGTCCAAATTGTGGAGAATCTCTAGAATTTTTTAAAAAAGATGAGTAAATTATATTTTATTTTTTAACATTTATTTTTGACTTTTCTAATATTAGCACATCTCCATCTCGAGTTCCTACATACACTTTCGAAGCCATTCCAATAAAAAATCCAGTATCAACCACACCAGGAATAGATTTAATTTTTTGATCTAATTCTAAAGGGTTATCAATTTCACCAAAATCTACATCTATAATAAAGTTGCCATTATCTGTAATTAATGGACCACTTTTTGACTGAGCCATTCGGAGTACTGGATTTCCACCTAAACTTTTAAATTTCGTTATGATTGGAAAATATGCCATGGGAACTACTTCTATTGGAACTCCTTTTTTCCAGTTTCTTCCCAATTTTCCCGAATTCTTTCTAAAATCTACTATAATAATGAGGATTTTTGAATTTGAAGCAAGAATTTTCTCCTGTACTAAACAGCCACCTCCACCCTTAATAAGATTAAGATATTTATCCACTTCATCGGCACCATCAATATCTATATCTATTTCAGGATATTGCTCCAAAGTTCCTAAATCTAAACCGTTCTCTATAATTAATTGATATGCTTGGAATGAACTCGGAATGCATTTTAAATTTAAAGATCTTTCCTTGTTGAATTCACCTAATTTTTGCACAGCGTATACAACTGTTGATCCACTGCCGATCCCTATTATCATGTTCTTTTTAACATTATCTTCAACAGCTTTTATAGCAGCCTTCTTCTTTCCCAATTCAATTAAATCTTCAGTCGTATATATCACTTATTCTTTATTATTTGAGTAATTTTAAAATCCTAATAGCTAAATACGCAGCATTTTCGCCCCTATCAATACCAACACTCGCAACAGGTACCCCAGGAGGCATTTGAACGATTGATAATAATGCATCTAATCCTCCTAATTTTGTGCTAACTGGTACTCCAATAACTGGTTTATCTGTTTTTGAAGCTATCACACCTGGTAAAGCAGCAGACAACCCCGCTACAGCAATATAAATTAACGCTTTAGATGATTTTAAGTATTTATCTAATTTTTCAGGATCTCGATGAGCTGAGAGGATATTTAACTCATGTGGAATATTATTCTCTTTAAGGACTTTAATAGCTTTATTATAAACATCTTCATCAGATGTACTTCCAGCCACAACTGCTACATCAACTTTTTCACTCATAATAAAAGTAAGGTTTTCACTAATATTAAGCATTTTATTAATTTTATATTAACAAAAATACTCAAATTCTCTTCACTTGATCAAAATGTTTAATTTCAGTTATAAATTCAAAAACCTAGTATACACTAAATGATATAAAAATTATTCAAACGGGAAATGAAAATGGTAGAATTAAATGAAGTATGGTTGGTTGATTACGCACGTACCGCATTCTCACGATCGAGACCTGGTCAACCAGAAAGAGATGTTTTTGGTGAAATTAGGGGAGATGAATTGCTTTCACTATTACTCCAGAAGATGTTTGAGAAAAAATTAGCAGATAAAGGCATTGAAAAGAAAGATATTGATGAATTTACAGTTGGAAGCGCATTTGGGGTAGGAGAACACTGGACTTATGGAGGAAAATTACCTACTTGGTTTGCTGGCATGGATGTGCATACATCAAGCGTATTTTTAGATAAACAATGTGGATCAGCAGGTGCTGGATTCCACTTAGGTTTTCTTGAGATCGGAGCAGGATATAGTAAATGCGTATTATCAACAGGACTTGAACATTTAACACGTGTTCCTATGGGCATTACTAACCAATGGATTAAACCGAATCTCTCAATTGCTAGTAAAGATTCTCCATTCTATGTTGAAAAATTTGCACGGAAAGGAGAATATGATTTATTAATAGCAACAGATATGTTATCCACAGCACAAAAATTATTCGAAGAGGAAATTCCAAAGTTCACAAAAGAAGATATGGATAAATTTGGTGTAAGAGCACATAATTTAACTATCAAGAGTCAAGAAGACAATTTCTTCACATCTGGTGTCAATGGAGGAGAAATAATTCCAATTCAAGGACATGTAGAAGGAAATGTTGAAGAAGCTTTAATGGTTGATAAAGATATGGCCGCTAGAAAATCAACTCTTGAATCTGTTGCTGGATTAAGACCTGTTTCAAAACCACATTTTGTTAAAAAAACTGTATCTGGACAAGAACTTGGTCGAAAGGGATATGAAGAATTTGTAGGTTCTAAAGATGGTGTAATTACAGCAGGAAATGCATCTCCGTTAAATGCTGGAGCCACTGCATGTGTGATGATGGAAGCTAAGGAGGCTGAAAAAAGAGGGATCAACCCTTTAGCAAAAGTTGTTTCTATTGGATTTGCTGGTGTAGATCCTACAGTTATGGGTCGTGGACCTGTTCCAGCCTCTAAAATGGCTTTAAAACATGCTGGTTTGACTGCTGATGATATAGATTTCTGGGAAATAAATGAAGCTTTTTGTATAGTTGCTTTAAATTGTATGGATAAACTTGGTATCCCCGAAGAAAAAGTTAATGTAATGGGAGGATCTACTGCAATAGGTCACCCATTGGGCGCTACAATGTGTCGTTTAATTGGGACTCTCTCACGTATTTTAAAACATAAGAATGGTAAATATGGAATTGCTAATGCATGCGTTGGTGGCGGACAAGGAGTCGCTGTCTTATTGGAAAATCCAAGTGCATGAATGAATTATTTAAAACTAATTTTTTTATTATTTTTTTGAAGGTTAATTTCATAATTAATTTTTTTTCATCTTTTACTTATATATACTATAAACAGTATGAAATACCAAAGATAGTCATTCTCTTAGAAATATTTAAATATCAAGCGATAACAAATTATCTTACATAGAAATTAAAATGAAAGTGAAATCAAAATGCCAGTATATAAGAGTATTCAATTAGTAGGGACTAGTGATAAAAACTGGGCGGATGCGGTTAAAAATTGCTATGATGAGGCAAAAAAGAGTTTGCGTGGTATCCGAAATATCCAGATCCTTGAATCTGATGTGAAAGTTAAGGAAGACATAGATAAATTAATCTATAGAGTTCGAGTACAAGTTAATTTTCAATTAGAGAGATAATTTCTCAAAATCTTCTTATTTTTTTCTTTTTTCTATAATTTTCTTCTTTCAACAAATAGAATAACAGGAGAAAATAAATTTTGTAAAAAGACTTAAGTTTTGAAGTATATCAATCAATATTCATTCCTTTTAATCTATCCAATTTTTTTCTCATTTCTGATCTTGCTACTAATGCATATGTAAAACCAGGGTCAATTTCCAAGGCTTTTTCATAGAATTTTAGTGCATCCTCATATTTTTCCATATCTTCATAAACTAAACCTAAATTATATAAACAATATTTATAATCAGGCTTAATATGTAGTGCTTTTTCGAGATATATAATAGCCTTTTCCAACTGGCCTAAATTAAAGCAAGCAATTCCAAGATTATAAAATGCTCTATAATTATTCGGACTCAATTGAGTAATTCTTTCGAATAATTGTTTAGCCTTTTCATATCCTAAAGTATAATAGTCATTAAGATATCCTCCGTAATCGAATAAAATTTTAACAAGGCTAGTTTTGACCTCTTCAGAATTAGAATATTTTATATATAATTCATCTAAAATTTCTAAAGCTTCTTCGAATTTTTCTTGATTCCTTAAATCTTTCGCTTTTTCGATAAACCGCTTAATATCGTTTGAATTTTTCATAATGATATTTCTCTAAGACCATAAATAAATAGAAAAGGTTCCACATTTATTCAAATTTCATGTTCATACCAAATGTATCTTGACTTTTTCACTCCCAATTTTAGAAATAGACTTCTTAAAGCACCATCTGAATCAGGACAAATGAAATATACTTTATCAATTTTTAAAGATCTTTTAATGTATAATTGTAGTTCTCGTATTACTTTCTCTTCAATACCCTTTTTAAAAGAATCTTCTTTTTTAGTCATTACTTGATGGATTAATACCCTATCATTACCTAAATAGTCTCTAAATAAAGTATAAGTCCCAAAACCTACGATTTGTCCATCTTCTTTAGCTACAACCATAGAATTTCTATACTGAAGATCTAAAGTTCTCCGATTCAGCTCTTCTTCAAACTTTTCCCAATGGGAAAAGAAAAAAGACTTAACTGCTATAAAATCTTTAAATAGCTCCTTTAAAGCTTCTTTATCAACTCTAGGATCATACCTATCAATTATAATCAAATTTTTCACCGTAGGAAATTTGATATTAAACAAAATATCTATTCTTTAATAAAAATTATTTTTTAAAACTAAAAATAATTTAGATTGATATAATATGAGCCGAAAGAATATTGACAAAACTATCTCAATTCCTTTAAAGAAGTTAAAAGATGAAACTATTATTCCAAATCCATCAAAATCCGGTGATGCAGGTGCTGACGCAAGAATTATTGGTTTTAAGAAAATAATTCATGAAAATGACAAAAAAGAGTTAGTTGATATTGATAAAGAAACATATACATTGAAACCACTTGAAAGAGTCGGTTGTCCTTTAGGTTTTTCAACAGCAATACCAGAAGGTTACTATTTTAAGGTTGTCCCTAGAAGTGGGTTAGCATTATGGGATGGTTTATCAATTGTGAACTCTCCGGGTACAATCGACGCGGGCTACAGAAATGAATGGATGGCAATAGTTGTAAATCTTTCTAATAAAGAAGTTACTTTAAAAAAAGGAGAGAGGATTTGTCAGATTATCTTATCAAAAATGTATAAATATAAATTTATTGAAACAAATGAATTACCCGAATCTGAACGTGGAAAAGGTGGTTTTGGAAGTACCGGTAAGCACTAATTTTCAATTAAATTTTAATAATCTTGAAAAAACTATATATTATGTCAGAAATAACAGATGAAGAAAATTTTATAATCGAAAAGCTTAAAGAAAAAGGTGGAAAGCTGAATTACAAGGAATTACAAATTCTTTGTGAAGATCAATTCGAGGGGGTCAGATTAATTTTAAAAAAGTTAAAGGAAAAAGGAATAGTCAATTATGAAGGGATGATACCTGGTTTTTCTGCCGAAATTGAGTTACTAAGAGAACTTTAAATTTTTAGATTTACTAATCATAAACCTCTTATTGCATTTTTTATTTTCTTTTTTAATATTTTACTTTTAAAAATATTATGAGTAAAAATAATCTAGAGCCAGATAAGGAGAATTATATTGAAGAAATCTTAAATCCCAGAAGTATTTGTGTTTTTGGTGCTAATAACAACTTAATGACAACAATGGGGTCAATGCAACTTCGGAATATTATTTCTGGAATCGGATTTGATGGTAATATCTTTCCTGTCCATCCCAAATTAGATAAAGTTCAAGGAATTCAAGCATATAAAACTGTATTTGATATTCCAATAGTACCTGATCTAGCCTTTATTATATTGCCAACTAGAATTGTTCCTCAAGTCATGGAAGAATGTGGTCAAAAAGGTATTAAGCGTTTAATCATTACGTCAGGAGGTTTTAGAGAGACTGGATCTGAGGGAAAAGAATTATCAAATCAAATTGATAAAGTAGCTAAAAAATATAATATAAGATTTATTGGACCTAACTGTCTGGGAATATATAATGGATGGTATAAATATCCTAAAAAAGAGAACGCTTATTTCAATACATTTTGGATTTATCTTCCACACAAGAGAGGAAATATTTCAATAATTAGTCAATCTGGAACTGTTGCTGCTCAAACTGCTTTTTATACAAATGATTTAGGTGTTAAAATTGGAAAATCGGTATCTGTAGGGAATGAAAGAAATATCGATTTAGTAGATGTATTAAAATATTTTAAAAATGATCCTCAAACAGAAGTAATTGGACTTTATATCGAAGAAATCAAACAAGGAAAGGATTTTATCAACTTAGCAAAAGAAATAACTCCTAAAAAACCAATAATTGCAATTTACGCTGGAGGGACACAAGCCGCCGCAAGATCTATTATGAGCCATACAGGTTCAATTAGTACTGATAATAAAATCTATGAGGCAGTTTTTAAAGAAACAGGGATAATATCAACTAATTCCATCATGGATTTTATGTATTTTCTTAGAACCTTATCACAAGCACAATCTTATAAGTTCTTTCCAAAAGGCAATAGGATAGGAATTATAACTGATTCTGGAGGTCCTGGTGCTATGATGACTAAAACAGCAGAATTATATGGATTAGAAGTACCAGAATTTTCACAAGAATTGCAATCAGAAATTAAAAAAGACATTCCTAAAACTGCAAGTTCAGTAAATCCCATTGATATTACTTTTCATGAGAACTTTATGAATATGTTTTTAAAATTTCCAAAATTATTAATGAGATCTGGCGAAGTTGATGCAATTATTGTATTTGGAGTTTATGATTTTGATGATATATTGAACGTTATTGAAAAATCAGGCATGAAAATTGATGATAACATGACTAATATAAAAGAGATTTTTGAAAATGTTGGTTTAAAATCAATAAAAAGATTAATGAAGAAATATTCAATACCAGTGTTTTTTGCTGGGCCGTATCCTTATAGATATCCTTGGATGCAAAAATTCATAGAACATGATGTCCCCATTTTCAGTATGTGGGATGACATTACTAAATGTATTAATGTTTTATGTCGATATACTGAACATCGGAACAAATTTTTGTATTAATTTGCTTTATTTAATTATTTTATTTAATATTAAAAAGTAATTGTATTCAAATTTTTATTTAAATTAAGATAAATAATCAAGAAAACAGATAAATAATATTTTGATTGAATTAAATAGGAAAAATCTAAATAAACATTTTCTTCATCGCTTTTTGAATCCAGAGAGTATTGCTGTTTTTGGAGCATCTAATTCATTTTTGGATAATATGGGTGCCATGATGCTTCGAAATGTAATTTTTGGTGGAGTTCCCAAGGAAAAAATTTATCCAATTCATCCTAAGTTAGATGAAATTCAAGGTTTAAAAGCATATAAATCAATATTAAATCTTCCAGAAGTTCCGGACCTAGCTTTTATCATATTAAGACCTAATAAAGTGCCAACAGTTTTAGAGGAATGCGGAGAGAAGGGGATCAAACGCGTAATCATTGTATCTGGGGGTTTTCGAGAGTTTGGAAATGAGGGTATTAATCTATCTCAAAAAATACGTGATATTGCTAAGAAATATGACATTAGATATATCGGTCCAAACTGTTTGGGTGTCTATAACGCATTTTATAAATATCCGGAATTTGAAAATATTTGTTTTAATACTATGTGGATCTATGAGACTCCAGAACGAGGAAATATCTCAATTATTGCTCATTCCGGTACAGTTGCATCTCACGCTTTTTGGTTTTGTAATCACATTGGAGTAAAAATAGGGAAATCTCTGTCCATAGGAAATGAAGAAAATATAGATTTAGTTGATTTTTTAGATTATCTTAAAGATGATCCTCAAACAGATGTAATCGGGCTCTATATAGAAGAAATTAAGAGAGGTAAAGAATTTATAGAAAAAGCAAAAGAAATAACCTCCAATAAACCGATCATAGCTATATATGCAGGAGGAACAGAAGCCGCCTCTCGTTCTATCATGGGACATACAGGCTCGATTGCCGGGGATGATAAAATATTTGAAGCTGTCTTTAAGGAAACAGGGATAATATCTACAGATTCTATTAAAGAATTTTTTTATTACTTAAGGACATTCTCTTATAATATAATCCCTAAGAGTAATAGAATAGGAATAGTCACAGATTCAGGGGGTTGTGGTGCTATGATGGCAAAAGTAGCTGAAAAATTAGGTTTAAAAGTACCTGAATTTTCAGAAGAGTTAAAGGAAAAATTAAAACAATATGTCCCGCCTGTTGCAAATATCGATAATCCCTTAGATTTAACTTTTCAATTCAATCAATATAATCTCTATATTAAAATTCCAAAACTAATGATAAATTCTGGTGAAGTTGATGGAATTATCATCTATGCCGTATTTGGTTTTCAAGAAGTTTTAGATATAATAAAAGATTCAGGTGGTAAAACTTACGAGGAATTTGAAATATCAAACGATCTCATGAAGGGGCTTTATTTAAAACCGTTGCAGAGATTAGTAAAAAAAAAGAGGGTTCCTGTGTTATATATTGGCCCACAGGGATATTCCAATCCATGGGTTCGAGAATTTATTAATTCAAATATCCCAATTTTTGATCTATGGGATATGCCAGTAAAGTGTTTCTCCGCTTTGGCAAAATATTCTAGTTATCGTAAGAAATTAGATTATAAAGTTAAAAATTGAAATTTAGAGTTGTAATATTTCTAGATATTTCACTAATTATATATATAAATTCTATCTATAATTATTAAAATACGTCAAAAAGTAATATTCGATAAGTACAAATATTATTACATAAACGTGAGTTTTTTTTGTCCATAGAATTTATTAATCCCCCTTCAGCGATATTAGCCTCCGGATCTAAATTAGGAGTTGAGCTTGGAGGCAGTAAAAGCATTTTAAGTATTGATGCATTTCATAATTTATATTCAGAAGCTGTAATCTTTAGTGAGCTTAGTTGGGGGGCGTTTTATCAAGAAGAAGGTTTAGAAGATCAAATTGATACCTTCGAAACAAAGGAATTTGATTCTGTTCGGGAAGATCCAGAAGCTTTAATTAAATCAATTGTAGAAACTATCTATAATATTATGAACAAAGAAAAACTCTTTTATGGTATCGCAGATTTTGAAGTAGATGCATTTCTTAATCAAAATACAGTTATCCCTGGACTTAAATTAGATTATGAAATCATAAACAAATTATTAGAGGCTCATAAAAAAACACGGGATAAAGACTTATTTCCAAAACTTACATCTGATACAAAAGGAACACATAGGATAAAAATTGAATTTCAAGGAAGAAAAAAGAAGAATCTTCATCTTAAAGGAAATAAGTTAGAAGATTTGGCAAATATTTTAAGATTTGCTAATGGATTTGCAACAGGGATTGTTTGTACTTCTCGAGGTGCTGCAAATCTCTATGTTTTAAGTGATAATATTGTTTTTGAAGAAGATATAATACCAGATCTTCATATTGATGAAGACAATCTAGCAATAATCGAGATGGGAATTCAAAGAGAGTTATTGTTTCCAATTAGTTGGTTTAGAATCGATTTAGGGATTAAATCATTAGAAACATTGGAGCTTTGGGACAAAATCAAAAATAATGCTAAATTACGTAAAGCCTTAGAACGTTATGAGAAATATATTACAGGTTTAGTTTATAAAAAGTTTAAATTTATGGCTTCAACAGATCAGATAGGAACAGATTTTGAAGAAGACTTCTATGAAATGAGTCCTGCTGAACGAAGAAAAGCACTTAGGGATATGGCTGAAGCTATAAGAAAATTGACTGATGAATATAAAAAGTAGCGTTTTTCTTTATTCTTTAAGAATTCTAGGGGCTTTAAAAAATCCATCTTTTTTGTGTTTTGCATTTCTTAATGCTTCTTCATTAGAAAGAGATTCCCAAGGCTTATCTTCCCTGAAGACATTTTTTAGTCCCTCTATTGGATGAATAACAGGTTCAATTTCACTGGTGTCTAAATCATCTAGTTTTTTGAAATATTTTAATATATTTCCCAATTCTTTAGATAATTTTTCTTTTTCCTCTTCAGATAATTCTAATAGTGCTAATTTTGATATGTGATCCATAGTTTCTTTTGAAATTTCTTCCTTCTTAGTCATATGTTAACTCATGGAAAGATAGTACTATAAAATAATTAAGTTTGATCCTAAGATTCTTTAAAGTCCCTGAATAAAGAAATTTGAAACTTTATTCTCTATAAAAGAACAAATTTAAGTAATCTAGAATAAATTATATCAGTTACTGGTAGTCCAGTCACTGGTAATTCATAAATATTAATATTGAAACTATTGAAACAAAATTTTGTGGCTTTGATTTAACTATGGTTGAAAATTATCATAAAAACTTTGAAAAAGTAATGAAGAAAAACTTTACTAATATTTTTGTTCTTTCTATCCTCGAAAAAGGTCCTTCTCATGGTTATAAGATAGGGAATGAAATAGAAAAACACACTTTGGGAATGTGGAATCCATCTGCCTCTACATTATATTGGATATTAAATAATCTAAAGGAAAAAGGATTCATTAGACTTCTTGAGGAAGAAAAGAATAAGAAAATCTATGAAATTACATATACAGGTAAAGAAACTTTAAGATTAATGAAATTAACTCAGAGAAAGATAAGAAAAATATATCGTCGTTTCCTAACTGCATCAATCACGAATGGCGGTTCAATCGATTCAGAAGAGCTTGAGCACTTTACTGATGTCCCCTCAATCCAAATGTTACCAACTGCTTTAAAACCAGAAAAATTTAAGGAGTTAACTCCTAAAGAAAGACTCCAGCTCCTAGAAGCTCAAAAGAAATCACTCATTGAAAATCGAGATCGTATGAATGAATATATCAAGGATTTCGAAAAAACTATTACAAAAATTAAAAAAGAATTGGATAGAGAGGATTAGAACTATCAAATAAAACTAATTTTTAGAAAATAGAAAAACATTATTAGAAAAGAGTTGAGTTAAAAATAACTTTAGAAGTAAATTTAAAAAAAATACCTTTCCTCAGTTTTCTTGTATCCTATAAATGCACTAATGAATGTAAGCATTGTGCCCTTCAAGCATCTCCAAAACAAGACGACCTTTCAATGAAATTAGAGGATGTAAAAAAGTATTTAGAAGACATTACATCTAATTATATTATTCAAGAGGTCGGCTTTTTTGGAGGAGAACCACTTCTTAATTTTAATTTACTGGTTAAACTCATTGAAGAAGTTAAAAAATATAACATTATAAAGATTGGGTTACCGACTAATGGGTATTGGGGAAAAAATGAAAAAATTGCAAACCAATATGCCTTAAAATTAAAAGAAGCGGGATTATATCGGATTGGTTTTAGTGTGGACGCATTTCATCAAGAATTCATTTCACTCGATGTTGTAAGACGAGCAATAAAAGCAGCTCATCAAGCTGGAATTGAATGGATAGCTTTAATTGCACAAAACTTAAGATCTGAAAATGAAAAGAACATATTTAACAGCCGAACTAGAGTTATTACTGAAACTCTTTCAAAAGAATTTGAGTTTTGCGAAGTTATAAATAGTGAATTATTAGTTATGGGCCGAGCCGCAAGTCAACTTATAGATTATTACTCTATAACGGCAATACCTTCAGATCGATGCCTTATTTTTAGAGTTCCAATGTTTATGATTGATCCCAATGGATGGGTTTTCCATCAATCGTGTCAAGGGATTTGTATTGGAAATGCTAAAGAAAAATCACTTTCAAAAATAATAGGGGAATTCAACTATAGAAAACATCCTATAATTAGCAAGTTAGTAGCTAAAGGGGGTCCGCAAAATTTACTTGAAATTGCTATTGAAAAAGGATTTAAACCTCAAGATGGGTATGTAGACAAATGTCATCTCTGCTTTTCGGTAAGGAATTTTCTCCGTCCTTTTTACCCAAATATCCTCGAACCTCCAAATCTATACTTATAATATAATAAATTTAGCGTAAAGTATTACTAACATGTTTAAAAAAATAATGATAAAAATTAAGTGATATCATTATTTCAATTTAAATATGAATGAAAAAGAAGATTTAAATTATCCTAGCTATGCATATATAGCGCTAGCACGACGAGGAATGGAAAAAATTTCTTTAGATCAATGCTTTCTTGAAAATTGTGATAATAACGATTCAGATCTCTTAGAAGCTTTTAAAAAGGAAGTGATTAAAGATAAAAAGAAAGTAATTGAGAAAATTCATATAAAATGTAAAAAATGTGATCGTATTTTTATTTTAAAATTTGAGACATTGAATTATGTGGCAAAATCAACTAAAAATGAAGAAGAAAAACCTCTATCGATGGGATTAGTATATGCACTAGATGAAAATGGGAAAAATCTAGGACATATAGGGTATTTCTAACATGAAATTTGATTGCTATATATTTGATTTAGATGGGACATTATTAAATCTGGGGAATATTGGTGCTTATGCAGATCAAATATTAGTCGAGACTTTAATAAAACTTGGAGCCAAAACAATTCCCAGTAAAATTGAACGGAGGGAATTATGGTTCTCTGGACAAAATTTTCAGCAGATATTGAAGAAATGGGGCATCTCAAAATCTACAGATTTTTGGAAATGCTATGATCAAACTGATTTTGAGAAAAGAAAAATACTTCTCTTGAAAAAAGAGATT